>NZ_JAXCIS010000187.1:0-30035 GCF_034044025.1 Pseudomonas sp. SED1 | reverse complement strand
AATAAGCCCTTCGTGTCTCGCAAGGCAGGCTGAGACACTTTTTGATGAGGCCTTAAGTAGTGGCTCACCTGCCCAGCTTTGGTTAAGGCCAACTCGCATCTTCACCAACGCTGCCCGTCGGCGAAGCAAGCTTTGAAGCTTGGTATAGACCTTCGGCGGCGGGTTCCAGGCACGTAAATCAGCCTGCTCATTTTTCAAATAACGGGCCAGTAAACGCGCATCGCTGGCGTCTGTTTTCGCCCGCCCACCCGTGCTTTTGCGGTAGTGATTAAGACGGTAGCCATCAATCACGTAAACCATATGGCCCATCCCATGAGCCAAGTTGACCGTATCCAGGTGATAGATATTGGTCGCTTCGATCGCGATGCCACTGCCCTCGGGCAGAGATTTGAGCCACGCCTTCAGCTCGGTTTTGTTGTTCGGCACAATCTTCAATTCGTCTGTTTCAAAGTGACAGGCCACGACTTCAGCCTTAGCGACATCCACGCCGATGATTGATTGCAAGACAGTCATTGCCATGAAAAACGCTCCGGGTTAGGGTTTATGGGCTTGTCGGGGCTTCACCGTTGCGCTGGCTTGCTTCTATCGTCGGTCATGGCCGATGCATTCCTTATCGGCGCTTTGGTGAAGGGGTGGGGCGAAGTCTCCCACGGTCTGTACTGGCTAGAGTCAGATGCTGACTTTTAGTCCCACCACCCCTACAAGTCTAACCATACAAGCTGGCTTGCCTGCGATAGCATCATCCCGGTACAGCTGACACACCAAGGTGCCTGCATCGCGGGCAAGCCCGGCTCCCACAGGTAATGGTGTAGCTCAGCCGGCGAGTACGCGGTTTTTGCCTTGGCGCTTGGCCTCGTACATCGCGGCGTCGGCGCGGGCGAACAGGCTGTCGACGTTGGCATCCTCGGCGGTCAGGCTGGCGAGGCCCTGGCTGACGGTGACTGCGAAGCTCTCACCGTCATGGCTGAAACTCAGTTGCGCAATCTCGTGCCCCAGGCGTTCGGCCACCTGCATTGCCATCTCCGGTGCGCAACCGGGCAGCACGGCGGCGAATTCTTCGCCGCCAATGCGCCCGAACAGGTCGCCACGGCGCAGAACCCCTCGACCGCTCTCGGCGATACGCTGCAACACCTGATCGCCCTCCAGATGGCCGTAGGTGTCGTTGACCACTTTGAAGTCATCAATGTCCAGCAACAGGAACGCCAAAGGCGTGCCTTGCAGGCAGGCGCGTTCGAACTCGTGGTGGGCGCACTCGAAGAAGTGCCGGCGGTTGCTGCTGCGGGTCAGCACGTCGGTGGTGGCCAGGCGCTGCAACTCAAGCTCAAGCTGCTTCTTTTCAGTGATGTCCTCGGCCATGCCCACCACGATCACCGGCTGGCCGGGTTCGGCCTGCTGGCTGATGTAGCACTTGTCGCTGAGCCAGCGGATCTGCCCGTCGGCGGTGATGATGCGGTACTCGCGGTCTTCCACGGCGCCGCTGAGCAGCACTTGGGCCAGGCTGTGCTCGGCATAGTCGAGGTCTTCGGGGTGAATGCTGTTGCGCCATTCTCGATGGTCCGCCAGCAGCATGCCCGCCGTACGTCCGAAAACCCGCTCATAGGCCGGGCTGACATACAGCACGCGGCGGGTGTCCCACTCGATAGCCCAGAGCACGGCATTCACGCTGACCAGCAGCGAACTCAGCAGTTGCTCGCGTTCACTCAAGCGTTCCACTTCGCCCTGGGCATGCATCAGCGCCAGCAACGTAGCGGCGGCTGCCGGTCGTGGCTGGTCGTGGACGGGGGTGTCGGTGAAGGTCTTTTCGGGGACCATCGGCACAACTCTCTCTGGGCATGCCGCGGGGTTGGGCAGCGGTCACAACAAGGGCCGCCGGGATGGCGAAGTGTTGTTTGAGAGGGGGAATTTGCAGCTAAGTTCCGTTATCAGCGCCGATTTGAGGCGACCAAGAAATGGCGCCAGAAACATGTAGGAGCGATCTTGCTCTCGAAGGGCGTCAACGATAACGCGTGCTGGCTGGCTGCACGCGGTGTAATTGGGCCCTTCGCGAGCAAGCTCGCTCCTACAGTGATCAGACCGCCGCAGGCCGCAGCGAATAGGTCTTCAGTTGATGGGCAAAGTCCCGCAGGGATTGAATCCCGCTGGCCTCGGCCTCGTGTACCCATTCCTTGATCGCCGCCAGCATGTCGTGGCCGTTGGTACTGGTTTTCAGCCAGATCTGTTGCAGCGCCAGGCGCTTCTCGTAGATCACTTTCAGGGCCTGGCTGTGTTCCAGCATGCTTTGGATGCGCACGTGGTGACGGTCATCCAGCAGGCTGGTTTCCCGCGACAGCAGGCGCTTGGCGCGATGGAATTGGTGACGCACCGAGTGATCGACCTTCTCCAGTTCCTGCTTGACCAGCGGGCCAATCACCAACTTGCGGTACTGGGCCATGATCTGGAAGCGGTTGTTGAGGATCGCCATGGCGGTGTCCATGTCCAGGTGGCCCTTGCCTTCAACCCGGTGGGCGATCGGCGCGACCCGTTGGACCTTGGCCAGGCGCAGGAAGCTGAACACTTTGATCCAGGCCCAGCCCAGGTCGAACTCCCATTTTTTCACCGACAATTTGGCGGAGTTGGGATAGGTGTGGTGGTTGTTATGCAGTTCTTCGCCGCCAACGATGATGCCCCAGGGAATCAGGTTGGTCGCCGCGTCGCGGCATTCGAAGTTGCGGTAGCCGATGGCATGGCCCAGGCCGTTGATCACGCCGGCGGCCCAGAACGGAATCCACATCATCTGGATAGCCCAGATGGTGATACCGATAGTGCCGAACAGCAGCAGGTCGATCACGCCCATGATCGCCACGCCCAACAGCGGGTAGGGGGTGTAGAGCTTGCGTTCGATCCAGTCTTCCGGGCAGTTCTTGCCGTAGATGCGCAGGGTCTCGGGGTTTTCGGCCTCGGCGCGATACAGCTCGGCGCCTTTGCGCAGGACCGTTGACAAGCCCTTGATCACCGGGCTGTGGGGATCGTCGACGGTTTCGCACTTGGCGTGGTGTTTGCGGTGGATAGCGGTCCACTCGCGGGTGTTCTGCGCCGTGGTGAGCCACAGCCAGAAGCGGAAGAAGTGTTTCAGGCCAGCATTGAGCTCCAGGGAGCGGTGGGCTGAATAGCGGTGCAGATAGACCGTGACCCCGACAATGGTCACGTGGGTCATCAACAGAGTGACTGCAACCAGTTGCCAGGCCGACAAGTCAAGAAAACCGTTGTACCACATAGGCTGTATGGCCCTCAGATAAAGAAAAAACCAGCTTGCGCATTATCACTAAGCCTACAGATAAAACCAGCCGCCCTTTCAGATAGGAGTGACTGGATGTTTCTTATTCTATAATCCATAACCTTTGTAGGGCGAATCTGGTTTTTTAGTAAGGATTACTAAACATATGCTGTTTTCATACCGAGGTGCCCTGCGTGCAGGGCTGGTGTACCTGCTGGTTTCGATTGTGTGGATTCAGCTCAGCCATCAGGTATTGATCAACTTTATTGATGAACCCGTGGAATTGGACCGCTGGCTTCAGATGCGCGGCTACGTGTGGGTCAGCCTCAGCGCACTGGCGATCTACCTGCTGTGCGCCCGTTTTGCCCGGGCGAACCTGGTCCAGCAGCCACTGCGGGAAAACCGCGAGCGTCTGCGCCAGGCCGCTGCCGTATTCGATTGCACCCGCGAAGGGGTGTTGGTCACGGACGCCAAGGGGCTGATTGTTCACGTCAACCGGGCCTTTATCGAAATCACCGGCTACCAGTGCGAAGACGTCATGGGCCACCAGCCGAGCCTGTTTAAGTCGGGACGCCACTCGGCCAGTTTCTACCAGGCCATGTTCCAGACCCTGGAGCGCGACGGTGAATGGAGCGGCGAAATCTGGAACCGCCGAAAAAGCGGCGAAATCTACCCCCAGTGGCAGACCATCCGGGTGATCCGCGATGATCAGGGCCAGGTCAGCCACTACGTCGCGGTGTTCTCCGACATCAGTGCCATCAAGCACTCCGAGCACGAGTTGGCGCACCTGGCCCACCACGACCCGCTGACCGACCTGCCCAACCGCCTGCTGTTCACCGACCGCGCCGAACAGGCCCTGGCGTCGGCGCAGGCGCATAAACGTGGCTGTGCCTTGCTGCTGCTCGATCTCGACCACTTCAAGATCATCAACGACAGCCTCGGCCATAACGTCGGCGACCAGTTGCTCAAGACGGTCGGCGAGCGCCTGCAAAGCCTGTTCGGCCCCGGCGTGACCCTGGCACGATTGGGCGGCGACGAATTTGCGGTGCTGGCGGAAAGTTGTCCACAGCTGGTCCAGGCCGCCGCACTGGCACAACGTATCCTTGATGCGATGAAAGAACCCTTCATCTTCGACGGTCATCAACTGTTTATCAGCGCCAGCATCGGCATCAGCCTGTTCCCCGGCGATGCCCTGAGCGCCGAGCAACTGCTGCGCAACGCCGATTCTGCGCTGTTCAAGGCCAAAAGCGCCGGCCGCGAAAGCTACGCCTTGTACACCGAAGAACTCACAGCCCACGCCCAGCACCGGGTGGAAATGGCCGGCGAACTGCGCCGCGCCCTGGAGCAGCAAGAGCTGCGGGTCTACTACCAGCCGGTGCACGAGCTGCAGAACAGCCGCCTGATCGGCGTCGAAGCCCTGGTGCGCTGGCAGCACCCGGAGCGCGGGCTGGTGCCGCCGGGAGAATTCATCCCGATTGCCGAGCGTACCGGGCTGATTGCCGATATCGACGCCTGGGTCATGGATCAGGCCTGCCGCCAGATGTGCCAGTGGCTGGCCGACGGCGCGCCGCTGACGTTCCTCGCCGTGAATGTGTCCAGCCGCCTGTTTGCCCGGCGTGAGCTGTACGACCAAGTGGCCAAGGTATTGCACGATACCGGGCTGGATCCGGCGTTTCTGGAGCTCGAAGTGACCGAAAGCGCAGTAATGGAAGACCCGGAAGTCGCCCTTGAGCAAATGCACCGCCTGCGGGAGTTGGGCTTGCGCCTGGCGATTGATGACTTTGGCACCGGTTATTCATCACTGCTGCGGCTCAAGCGCTTGCCGGTGCAGAAGCTCAAGATCGATCAGGGCTTTGTCGCCGGGTTGCCGTGGGATGAGGACGACGCGGCGATTGTGCGGGTGGTAATCGCATTGGCGCAAAGCATGGGCATGCAGGTGCATGCCGAGGGCATCGAGCAGGTCGATCAGGCGCGGTTTCTGTTGGAACAACAGTGCGACCTGGGCCAAGGGTACTGGTTTGGTCGGCCGATGCCGGCCAGTGAGCTGGATTGGACGACGGCGCCGACAATTCGCTAAATACCGCCTGGCTTGATTTGAAATAGGGTCAAGTGTGGGAGCGGGCTTGCTCGCGAATGCGGTGGATCAGCCAACCTATGTATTGACTGACACGCCGCCTTCGCGAGCAAGCCCGCTCCCACATTTGGATCTCCACACGGCTTTATTTCACGGGCCGTCCCGCAAAACCCCTCGCAACCCCACGTCCCACCAGAAAATTCTTTCTGGTTATATAAACATTCTTAAATAGTATTTTTAAGAATATCCGCGCTTATCTACTATCGCCCTCACGCCGCAAGCAGTGCCGCCACTGCGAGGCACTTCTCATTTCAGGAGCACGACCATGAGCGCATCTCTACGTAGCGTTGACGGCCAGGACGAAGCAGCCATTTTGCGCGAGATCCAGAGCGCTCTGCGCGATCTGCGGTTTGGTGCGGTGGAAATCACTGTGCACAACGCCCAGGTAGTACAGATCGAACGCAAAGAGAAATTCCGTTTGCAGAACCCGGGCAACAAACCGAGCTGAGCAAGATCGGCGATTCGATTGCAAGACCCGCAACTATAAGAAAAAAGCCAACACCCAAGAATTTCAGGAGCCTTCTATGTCGTCGATTCGCCGTTATGCCCTGGCAGCACTGGCCAGTGCCGTGTTTGCCGGTTCCGCCGTTGCCAAGGATTACGAACTGCTCAACGTGTCTTACGACCCGACCCGCGAGCTTTACCAGGAATACAACGCTGAATTCACCAGCTTCTGGAAGCAGTCGCACCCGGGCGACAACGTCAAGATCCAGCAATCCCACGGTGGCTCGGGCAAGCAAGGCCGTGCGGTGATCGACGGCCTGCGTGCCGACGTCGTGACCCTGGCCCTGGCCGGTGACATCGACGAAATCGCAAAACTGGGCAAGACCCTGCCGGAAAACTGGCAAACCCGCCTGCCGGACGCCAGCACTCCGTACACCTCGACCATCGTGTTCCTGGTGCGCAAGGGCAACCCTAAAGGCATCAAGGATTGGGGCGACCTGATCAAGAAAGATGTTTCCGTGATCACCCCGAACCCGAAAACCTCCGGCGGCGCCCGCTGGAACTTCCTCGCCGCCTGGGCCTATGGCCTGAAAGCCGGTGGCAGCGAAGCCAAGGCTCAGGAATACGTGAAAGAGCTGTTCAAGCACGTGCCGATCCTCGACACCGGCGCTCGCGGTTCGACGATCACCTTCGTCAACAACGGTCAGGGTGACGTGTTGCTGGCCTGGGAAAACGAAGCCTTCCTGGCCTTGAAAGAAGACGGCGGCGCCGACAAGTTCGACATCGTTGTACCTTCGCTGTCGATCCTCGCCGAGCCGCCAGTGGCCGTGGTCGACAAGAACGCCGAGAAAAAGGGCAACACCGAAATCGCCACCGAATACCTCAAGCACCTGTACAGCCCGGCTGGCCAGGAGATTGCGGCGAAGAACTTCTACCGCCCACGCGATGAGAAAGTCGCCGCCAAATACGCCCAGCAGTTCCCGAAACTGGACCTGGTGACTATCGACAAAGACTTCGGCGGCTGGAAAACTGCCCAACCGAAATTCTTCAATGACGGTGGCGTGTTCGACCAGATCTACTCGGCCCAGTAAGAGCGAGCTTGCTCGCGAAAAACTTCATGACGCCGCGTGCTTGCTGACTGCCCGCGTTATCGTTGACGTTTTTCGCGGGCAAGCCCGCTCCTACAGGGATCAGGAGCCCGCATTCGTTTGCGGGTTTTGCATGTCCGTTCCGCTAACCAAGGACTCTTATGTCGCGTCGTATCTCCCCCGTCATACCCGGCTTCGGGCTGACGCTGGGCTACACCGTGGTGTACCTCAGCCTGATCGTACTCATCCCCCTGGCGGCGATGTTTGTACATGCCGCTCAACTCACCTGGGATCAGTTCTGGAACATCATCACCGCACCCCGCGTGCTGGCGGCGTTGAAACTGAGCTTCGGCACGGCGTTTTGCGCAGCGATCATCAACGGCATCATCGGTACCCTGCTGGCCTGGGTGCTGGTGCGCTACACCTTCCCGGGTCGAAAAATCATCGATGCGATGATCGACCTGCCGTTCGCCCTGCCCACCGCCGTCGCCGGTATTGCGCTCACCGCGCTGTACACGCCCACCGGCCTGGTGGGCCAGTTCGCCGCCGACCTGGGCTTCAAGATCGCCTACACCCCCTTGGGCATCACGCTGGCGCTGACCTTCGTCACGCTGCCATTCGTGGTGCGTACCGTGCAGCCGGTATTGGCCGATATCCCCCGGGAAATCGAAGAAGCCGCCGCCTGCCTCGGCGCCAAGCCCTTGCAAGTGTTCCGCTATATCCTGGTGCCAGCGCTGCTGCCGGCCTGGTTGACCGGCTTTGCGTTGGCCTTCGCCCGCGGTGTGGGTGAATACGGTTCGGTGATTTTCATCGCCGGCAACATGCCGATGAAAACCGAGATCCTGCCGCTGCTGATCATGGTCAAGCTCGACCAATACGACTACACCGGCGCCACTGCCATCGGCGTGATGATGCTGGTGGTTTCCTTTGTCCTGCTGCTGCTGATCAACTTGTTGCAGCGGCGCATCGAAACCCCATAAGGAGGCGCGGAACATGTCCCAATCGTCTATTTCCGCCGCCTCGTCGGCGAACGCTGCCCGCCGTGGCAGTGCTGTATCCCGGCGCATCCTGATCAGCCTTGGCTGGTTGATCTTCGCGCTGTTTCTGCTGCTGCCGCTGTTTATCGTGGTGTCCCAGGGCCTGAAAAATGGCCTGGGTGCATTCTTCACGGCAATCCTTGAGCCGGACGCGCTGTCGGCGCTGAAACTCACGGTGATCGCCGTGGCGATTTCGGTACCGCTCAACCTGGTCTTCGGTGTCAGTGCCGCCTGGTGCGTGAGCAAGTACTCGTTCCGTGGCAAAAGTATCCTGGTGACCCTGATCGACCTGCCGTTCTCGGTATCGCCGGTGATCGCCGGCCTGGTCTACGTGTTGATGTTCGGCGCTCAGGGCTTCTTTGGCCCGTGGCTGCAAGACCATGACATCCAGATCGTGTTTGCCTTGCCGGGTATCGTGCTGGCGACCATCTTCGTCACCGTGCCGTTCGTGGCCCGTGAGCTGATCCCGCTGATGCAGGAGCAGGGTACCCAGGAAGAAGAGGCCGCGCGCCTGCTGGGCGCCAACGGTTGGCAGATGTTCTGGCATGTCACCGTGCCGAACATCAAGTGGGGTCTGATCTACGGCGTGGTGTTGTGTACCGCGCGGGCCATGGGTGAGTTCGGTGCGGTGTCGGTGGTGTCCGGCCACATTCGCGGCGTAACCAACACCTTGCCGCTGCACGTCGAGATCCTCTACAACGAATACAACCACGTCGCCGCGTTTGCCGTCGCGAGTCTGTTGCTGATCCTGGCGCTCTTCATCCTGCTGCTCAAGCAGTGGAGCGAGAACCGTATTAACCGCCTGCGCGCCGGTGCGGCTGAGGAATAAGTCATGTCGATCGAAGTCCGTAATGTCAGCAAGAATTTCAACGCCTTCAAGGCCCTGAACAGCATCAACCTGGACATCCAGAGTGGCGAGCTGGTGGCGTTGCTGGGCCCGTCCGGCTGCGGCAAGACCACCTTGCTGCGGATCATCGCCGGGCTCGAAACCCCGGATGCCGGCAGCATTGTGTTCCACGGTGAAGACGTCTCCGGCCACGACGTGCGTGATCGTAACGTCGGCTTTGTGTTCCAGCATTACGCGCTGTTCCGCCACATGACGGTGTTCGACAACGTCGCGTTCGGCCTGCGCATGAAACCGAAAAACCAGCGCCCCACCGAAAGCCAGATCGCGGTAAAAGTCCATGAGTTGCTGAACATGGTGCAGCTCGATTGGCTGTCGGATCGCTACCCTGAACAACTCTCCGGCGGCCAGCGCCAGCGTATCGCCCTGGCCCGCGCCCTGGCGGTAGAGCCTAAAGTGCTGCTGCTGGACGAACCGTTCGGCGCCCTGGATGCCAAGGTTCGTAAAGAACTGCGCCGCTGGCTGGCGCGGCTGCACGAAGACATCAACCTGACCTCGGTCTTCGTGACCCACGACCAGGAAGAAGCCATGGAAGTGGCGGACCGCATCGTGGTGATGAACAAGGGAGTGATCGAGCAGATCGGCTCACCGGGCGAAGTCTACGAAAACCCGGCCAGTGATTTCGTTTATCACTTCCTTGGGGATTCGAACCGCCTGCATTTGGGTGAAGACAAGCACGTGCTGTTCCGCCCGCATGAAGTGTCGCTGTCACGCCATGAGCTGGAAGACCACCACGCGGCTGAAGTGCGTGATATTCGCCCGCTTGGCGCGACTACCCGGGTGACCCTGAAGGTCGAAGGCCAGAGCGAACTGATCGAGGCCGAAGTGGTGAAAGACCACGACAGCCTGACCGGCCTGGCACGGGGCGAGACGTTGTTCTTCAAACCCAAGGTCTGGCAAAAAGCCTAAGACCGATGCAACCCACTGTAGGAGCGAGCTTGCTCGCGAAAATCGTTAACGATAACGCATTCATGCTGGATGAACGCGGCGCTCTCTGGTTTTTCGCGAGCAAGCTCGCTCCTACAGTGGTCAGGCGGCGACATTTTTCTGATTTGTCCGCACCGGCCCAGAACGCTCTTCAATCTGCCGTTTGAGGTCATGCCGCAGCCCCACCAGAAACGCCAACTCCGCCACCACAAACAACGGCCCCACGATCAACCCGGACACGTCATCGACAAACGCCGGCTTGCGCCCCTCGTAGTAATGCCCCACAAACTGGATCACCCAGCCCACCACGAACATGCCGATGCCGCTGCTCAGCCACACCAGCGTGCTTTGCGCCGCCAGCACATGCCCGGCCCACACCGACAGGCCCATCAGCACGGTCATCAGCACACCGAGTGCCAGCTCCAGGCGCAAATAGAACCACGCCGAGAACAGTGCCAGCAGCACCGCAGGCGACAGCCAGAGCCCGGCCACCGTCCATTCGGGGCGTGACAGCAGCACGGCCACGGCCACCAAAATCAGCGGGATGCCGATAAAGTGGCTGGCGATATTGCGCGGGTCGCGGTGGTAGGCGGCGTATTGACTGAGATGGTCGACGAGGCTTTTCATTGTTGTTCCTCCTGTAGGATGTTTGATCATGCCCTGTAGGCCCGCGACACACTGTCAACTGGCCGACAATCTTCGGAGTTCGCATGGATGTAGAGAAGTGGCACCCACGGCTGGCCACCGGTCACTGGTACAGCCATCTGCCTGCTGACTTACAGAATAGCTTGCTGGCCAGCGCCCGGTTGCGGCAGCTGACGGCGGGGCAGTACCTGTTCAAGCGCGGCGATCCGCCGTGTGGGTTGTACGCGGTGCTGGAAGGCTCCCTGCGCATCAGCGCGGTGAACGAGCAGGGCAAGGAGGCAGTGTTGAGCCTGGCGGAGTTGCCATACTGGTTCGGCGAGATCTCCCTGTTCGACGGGTTGCCCCGCACCCACGATGCCTGCGCCGCCGGGCCTTGTACGTTGTTGCAGGTGCCGCAGCCGGCCTTGCTGCACATCCTTGAACAGGCTCCGCGTTATTGGCGCGACATGGCCCTGCTGATGAGCCAGAAGCTGCGCCTGACCTTTATCAATATCGAGCAATTGAGCCTGATGCCGGCGTCGGTACGGGTAGCGCACCGCTTGCTGATGATCGCCGAAGGCTACGGCGACATCGAGCAGGTGCGGCAGGTGCTGCAACTGCCGCAGGAAGACCTCGCCGCGATGTTGAGCCTGTCGCGCCAGACCACCAACGCGCTGCTCAAGGACCTGCAGGGCCAGGGCATCCTGCGCCTGGGCTATGGCGAGATCGAAATCCTCGACCCGCAGCGTTTGCGCGAGGCGGCGCACGCCTGAGGGTGGTAGCCTGCGTTTACGATTATTCGAGGTGTGTTATGCGCGTCCTGTTGGTGGAACACGAGTCAGAGGCGGCCGAGGCGATGGGCCGCAGCCTTGAAGAGGCCAGTTACACGGTGGAGGTGGCGGCCAATGGCATGGCGGCCCTGCGCTTTGTGGAAAACACCGAATACGACCTGGTGATCCTGGATGTGATGCTGCCGGGGTTGAATGCCTGGAAGCTGCAGCAGGCGATTCGGTTGAAAGGTGAGACACCGATGCTGTTTTTGACCACGCCTGACGGGATTGAAGACCGGCTGCGTGGGCTGGAATTGCATGAGGATGATTATTTGCTCAAGCCGTTTGAGGCCCGGGCGTTGGTGGCGCGGGTGAAGAAAGTGTTGCGGCGGGATCGTGGGCGCTGATTGATTCTGGCTTTTGTGGTGTTTGATCGACCGCTTTCGCGAGCAAGCCCGCTTCCACATTTGACCGCATTCCAAAGGATGTACTCGGTCAAATGTGGGAGCGGGCTTGCTCGCGAAGAGGCCCACACAGCCACCGCAACTCCAGCTACCTCAACCCATCCCGAAACTGCCCCGGCGTGATCCCGGTCCAGCGCTTGAACGCCCGGTTGAAACTGCTGGTATCGGCAAACCCCAACAAATGACTGATCTCCGCCAGCGAGCACTCGGGGTCCCGCAGGTGCAGCAGCGCGAGGTTCTCCCGGCACTCATTGAGCAGCGCATCAAACCGGCAGCCCTCATCCGCCAAGTGCCGCTGCAAGCTGCGCAAACTCAAATGCAACGCCTGGGCGATGCGCTCGGCACTCGGCTCACCGTCGGGTAACTGCGCTTCAATGGCCGAACGCACTTTGCGCTCCCAGGTCAGCGGTCGCAGTTGTGCCAAGGTGCGCTTGAGTACGGTTTCATTGTGTTCGGCCAACTCCGGGTTGGCATCATCCAGATGACTGTCAAAGTCCTGGGCGGCGAATTCCAGACGGTCTTCCTCGGCGGCGAAAAAAACGGGTGCACGAAACACCGTGTGCCACGGCTTGGGATCGGCCGGCTCGGGCCGCCTCAGGTATACCGCCAGCGGCGCATAATCCCGGCCCAGCCGATTACGGCAGGTACGCACATAAATCGCCGCAAACGCATCAATCGCCTCAAACGCCGGTGCGGGTGTGCCGGCAGGCTGTTGCAGGCGAAAACGATAACGATCACCCTCCCGGCTAAGCTCCAGGCTCAGGGCATCGCTGACCACCTGGTGATAGCGCACGATCCGCTCGAACACTTCCCGCAGGCTGCCGCTGGCCACCAGCGCGTAACCCAGCGCATGAAAGGTGGTTGGGCTGACAAACCGCGACACCCGCAAGCCAATCGCCGGGTCGCCACTGGCCTGCACCGCCAGTTCCCAAAGACGCGTGGTGGCCGACAACGGATAGCGCGCGTTGGGATCGTCCATCTGCTGCGGGTCGAGCCCGGCCTGGGCGCACAACGCGGCGCTGTCGAGGCCCAGGGCGTCGAGTTGCTTGCGCAGGGCGCGGGTCCAGCTGGCGAGGGAGGTCGGTTCGGTCATGTTGATTGGCGCTTGCGGTCAACAGGTTGGCGTGTGGGGCTAGCGTCCCGCCAGATCGCATAGGGCAGGATGTACGCATCAATAAGACAGAGGATGGAAGCATGGACGGTACTTCTGCAAGCCCCCGGCAGATGAACGCACAGCAGCGTTCAGCGCATATTCGTGAAGTGGTGCTGGCCGAGGGCCTGTTATTGCGCCAGCGCCACCCGTGGCTGCTGCATCAGGACGCGTTGGGTGCGGGCATCCTGGCCTTTGCTCTGGTGGGCATGCTGGGTTCAGCGTCGCTGTATATCACCGGGCACATGGCGTGGTGGGTGTGCCTGCTGCTCAACGCGTTCCTCGCGTCATTGACCCACGAGCTGGAACACGACCTGATCCACAGCATGTACTTTCGCAAGCAACGCCTGCCCCACAACCTGATGATGGGCCTGGTGTGGCTGGCGCGACCCAGCACCATCAACCCTTGGGTGCGACGCCACATCCACCTCAACCACCACAAGGTGTCCGGCAGCGAAACCGATATCGAAGAGCGTGCAATCACCAACGGTGAACCGTGGGGCCTGGCCCGGTTGCTGATGGTCGGCGACAACATCATGTCGGCGCTGATCCGGGTGCTGCGCGCACCGAACTGGAAGCACAAGCTGGGCATTCTCAAGCGCACGGCGCTGGTCTACGCACCGCTGGCGCTGCTGCATTGGGGCGCGTGGTATGTGTTCCTGGGCTTTCATGCCGCCAATGGCATCGCCAGCCTGCTGGGCGCGCCAATCGACTGGTCAGCCAACACCCTGGCAGTGATGCACATCATCGACATCGCCGCCGTGGTGATCATCGGCCCCAACGTGCTGCGCACCTTCTGCCTGCATTTTGTCAGCTCCAACATGCACTACTACGGTGACATCGAGCAGGGCAATGTGATCCAGCAAACCCAGGTGCTCAACCCGTGGTGGTTGTGGCCGTTGCAGGCGTTCTGCTTCAACTTCGGCAGCACCCACGGGATTCATCATTTCGTGGTCAAGGAACCGTTCTACATCCGCCAGATGACGGTGAAAACGGCGCACAAGGTGATGGCTGAAATGGGCGTGCGATTCAACGATTTCGGCACCTTTGCGCGGGCCAATCGGTTTGAGCGCGCCACCCATTCATCGGTGGCGATCAATCCGGCTGAAACGGCGACGCGCTGAGGATTGCGCCTCGTTAGCAGGCAATAAAGGCCAGGGGCAGGTCGCGGATCTGTTCCCGAGCCGGCGGCTGGTAGTGGTCGTCGCTGATCAGTTCGTGCAGCAGTTCTTCACGCAACTGATGGAAGTCGAAACTGCTGCGCTGGCGCGGATGGGGCAGGGCGATGTCCACCACCTGCTTGATCCGCCCCGGGCGGGGCTCCATGACCACCACGCGGTCGGCGAGAAAAATCGCTTCTTCCACGTCGTGGGTCACCAGGATCGTGGTGATTTTCGCCCGCGCGCGGATGGCCAGCAGCTCGTCCTGCATCTGCTGGCGGGTCAGGGCGTCGAGGGCGCCGAAGGGTTCGTCCAGCAGCAGGATGCGCGGGCTGGCCACCAGGCCGCGGGCAATTGCCACCCGTTGTGCCATGCCGCCGGACAGTTGGTGCGGATAGGCTCGAGTGAAATCAGTGAGGCCCACCAGCTCGATAAAATCGCCGATGCGCTGCTGCTTTTCGGCAACGCTCAGGGGCGCGTTGACCAGGCCCAGGCCGATGTTTTCTTCCACCGTCAGCCAAGGGAACAAACGGTGTTCTTGGAACACGATGCCGCGCTCACCACCAATCCCGCTGACGGCCTTGCCATCGACGCTGATCTGGCCGCGAAACTGTGTGTCCAGGCCCACCAGCAAGCGCAGCAGGGTGGATTTTCCACAGCCGCTGGAGCCGACGATGGCGACGAACTCACCTTCGGCGATATCCAGGTTGAATTCGCGGATGGCCTCCAGTTCGAAGCCGTCGACGTCAAAGGATTTGCCCACATGGGTGAAGCTGACGATAGGTGCGTTCATGCGTGTCTCCAGCGCGTGGCGCGGGTTTCGATGCGTTGGCCGATAAGGTTGAGAGCGGCGCCGGTGAGGCCCACCAAGAGCATGCCGCTCATGATCAGGTCCATGCGCAGCAGTTGCTGGGCACCGATCATCAGGCTGCCGATGCCGCCGTTGGACGGCATGAAATATTCAGCGCCGATGGTGCCCAGCCAGGCGTAGATCAGGCTCAGGCGCAGGCCGGCAAAAATCCCCGCTGCCGCACCCGGCAGCACCAGGCGGCGCAGGCGCTGGCCGAGGCTCAAGCGCAACACCTGAGCTGCTTCATTCAGTTGTGGGGACAGGTTGAGCACGCTGCGTTGAGTGGCGATAAACAGCGGGAAAAACGCGGCCAGGGCGATGAACACCCACTTGGCCAATTCGCCGAGGCCGAACCAGGCAGTGAGCAGCGGGACCCAGGCGAAAATCGCAATCTGGCGCAGGGCGGCGAGCGTCGGGCCGAGTACCCGTTCACTGGTGCGCGACAGGCCCAGCAGCAAGCCGACGATGAAGCCCAGGCCGCCGCCCAGTACCAACCCACCCAAGGTGCGCCCGAGGCTCAGGGCCAGGGCGCTGACCAGGCTCATGTCCAGCACCCCGGCAACGGTGGTTTGCAGGACGGCCCATGGGCTGACCAGGATGTTCGGGTCTACCCAGGCCTGCTGTGTTGCCAGTTGCCACAGCGCCACTAAACCCAGCGGCAGCAGCCAGGGTTGCAGGCGTTGCCAGCCTTGGTAGCGCGGGCCACGGCGAATCTGTGCGGTGGCCGGATGCGGCCAGTGCACCCACTTGCGGTCCAGCCAGCCGACGCCCCGGTCCATGACCACGCCCAGCACGCCGATCACCACGATGCACACGAAGACGATATCCAGCATGAACAGTTGCCGCGCCCACACCATCAGGTAGCCGATGCCCTCACTGGAGGCCAGCAACTCTACGGCCAGCAACGAGGTCCAGCCGGCGGCCAGGGCCAGGCGCACACCGGCCATGAACGCCGGCAATGCGGCCGGCAGAATCAGGCGACGGATCAACAAGTGAGAGGGCAGGCGCAGCACCCGTGCGGCTTCACGCAGGCCGGGCTGGGCGTCGCGCACCCCCACCAGCGTATGCAGCGTGATCGGCACCACAATGGCCTTCACCAGCACCACCAGCTTGAGGGTTTCGCCAATTCCGAAAAACACCATGAATAGCGGGATCCAGGCCAGGGTCGGGACCTGCGACAAGGCGCTGAACGTCGGGAACACCAGGCGCTCCGCTCGGGGACTGAAACCCAGCAGCGCCCCCAGCAATGCTCCGGCACTCACGCCCGCCAGCAAGCCCCAAAACAGCCGTTGCAGGCTGATCGCCAAGTGGCTCCACAATTCGCCGCCGGCCAACTCCACCGCGCTGCTCCAGACCAGCGACGGTGCGGGAAGGATCTGCTCGCTCATCCAGTGATTGCGGCTGGCCAACCACCATAGGGCGAACAACACCAGCGGCAGCAGCCAGGGCAACAGGCGTTTGCCCAGTTGCGGCCAACGTGGCTGCCGCCCTTGGGCAGGGGCCGCCAGTGGCAGGCTCAACAGCGAGATTCGGGCCATGGATGACCTCCGTTGTCCGGTGGGCTTTATGTTTTTTTGATCTTATAAACAAACAATCAAGACGATTGAGGGATAAGAAAAGCCATTAAAAGCCGCTACCTGACACGCATCCAATGCATTTGGAGAATATTTTCCATGCTGTTGATGCATAGCCTTCTGGGGCCTGCGTTTGGCCGCCTATAGATCTGAAAGCTATTAAATTGTGAATTTATAGTATTTATAGTTTTGACCCGCTTATGCCTACTTTCTGCTCCCCAGGCTACCGCCGCCCTCAGGAGCACCCCCTATGAAGCTGCCCTTCAAACGCTTGATCACCCTCGTTGCCGGCACGGCGTTGGCCGGGCTGGTGCAGGCTGCCGACCTTAAGGAAATCCGCATCGCCGTGCCCGACCTCACCGCCGGTACCCAACACAGCGGCGGTGGTGTAGTGGACGTGCTGCGCCAACAGCAGATCTTCGAAAAGGCCTTCGCCGACCAGGGCATCAAGATCCAGTGGAATTTCTTCAAGGGCGCGGGCCCCGTGATCAATGAAGCTTTCGCCAATGGCCAGGTGGACCTGGCCTACCTGGGCGACCTGGCGGCAATCATCGGCAAATCCAACGGCCTCGACACACGCCTGTTGAGTGCCAGCGCCCGAGGCGTCAAACATTATCTTGGGGTGGTGCCGGGTTCGGGCATCAAGACCCTGCAGGACCTCAAGGGCAAGCGTGTTGCGGTGTTCCGCGGCACCGCCAGCCAACTGTCATTCGACAGTGCATTGGCCAGCCAGGGCTTGAGTGAAAAAGACCTGAAAGTCATCAACCTGGACTTCAACGCCGCCGTCGCCGCACTGGCCGCCAAGCAGATCGACGCGACCTGGGGCAGTTCGGGCCTGAGCGCATTGCAGGCCAAGGGCCTGGCCGAAATCCCGTTGAGCACCAAGGACCTGGGCGACGCCGGCAGTATCCAGAGCGTGCTGGTGGGCAGTGGCAAATTTGTCGATGAGCATCCCGAAGCCGTGGCCACGCTACTCAAAGCGCAGCAGCAAGCAGTGCAATGGCTGACCGATGACAACAACAAGCAGGCCTACATCCAGTTGGTGTCGGGGCTGGCCAGTTATCCACCGGTGATTCTCACCAATGATTTGCAAGACCAGAAACTCAGCGAGATATTCCCGTCAACCCTCGACCCGGTGTTCCTCGCCAAATTGCAGGACAAGGTGGATCTGGCCTCGCAGCAGCGGTTGATCCGCAAGCCGTTCCAGGTGAGCGATTGGGTGGCGCCGAAGTTGGCGGCAGCCGGAATCTGAAGGCCCCCTATCGCAAGCTTCCTTCGTAGCGGGAGTGAGTGTGGCGGTGCACTAGACCGCCACACTCACCTCCTGCTGATCCACTGCCACCAGCGTCTCGATCATCGCCTTCGCCGCCGGCGACAAGCGAAAACCGGTGCGGCTGACGATCCCGCAACGAGCATTCAGGCTCTCCAGGTTCTGCGGCAGGTTGCGCCAGTGCAGCAGCACCAGCTCACCTTTGGCAATGTCCTCGGCAAACGCCTCTTCGGTGCCCACGCCAATCGCATTCGACTGCAACACGATCTTCACCAATGCCGGGAAGTGTTCGGTGTGAATGCTCGGTGAGAAATCCATGCGCCCGCTGAGATTCGCCAGCAGTTTGCGAGTGCCTTGGGAAATCAGCGGCGCGGCCAACGGGTAATCAAACATGTCGTTGGTCGACAGGCTGTCCTTGGCCAGCAGCGGGTGCCCCGGGCGGCAGAAAAACACCCCGCGTTTGGGCGTCAGTGGCCGGGTCTGAAAGTTCGGGTCGGACTCGAACTGGCGGATGTCGGCGATAAAAAATTCGATCTCTTCACGGCTCAGGCTACGGCTGAGTTTTTCCCAGTTATCCACCTGGAAACTGGTGCGGATTTTCGGGTGCGCGGTGATAAACCGCGCCACCGCATCCGGCACCAGTTTCACCGCCGGCGCCGGGCCGCAACCGAAGCGCAGTTCGCCCGCATCGAGCTTGGTCATGCGCGTGACTTCGCTGCTCAACAAGGCTGCGCCGTGCACCAGGGTCAGGGCGTGTTGCAACACCACCTGGCCTTCGGGCGTGGGGCGCAGGTCCTTGTTGCCACGGTCTACCAGCACGCAGCCGAACTCCTGTTCCAGCCCCTGGATGCTGCGGCTGAACGCCGGTTGGGTGATGCCCATGGCGTCGGCGGCACGCACAAAACTGCGGTGCTCGTTGAGGGCAATGAAGTAGCGCAGTTGGCGAAGATCCATATGCTTTCCTGGCATTTTAAAAATAGGTCGAAGGCATTTGCGACCGGGGGAGCTGAGGTTTTAAATGCAAGCTCTTATTCCGTCAACGAAGCATTCGTTCATTCGCTAGACCTAAAATGCATATGAATAGAGCCTTGTTGCACGCTACTCCCAACCGAAAGCTGGCACATGAGGGTCATCACCATGAGCAACGCCGCACTAGCTGTTCAACCCGTCGCCCTGACGCTGGATATCCACCCGGTGGCCGGACGCATCGGCGCCGAGATCCGTGGCATCACCTTATCCGGCGGGCTGGACGCCGCCACTGTCGAAGCCATCCAGCAGGCGCTGGTGCAGTACAAGGTGATCTTCTTCCGCGAGCAGACCCACCTCGATGACCAGAGCCAGGAAGCCTTCGCCCATTTGCTCGGCGAGCCGATTGCCCACCCCACCGTACCGGTGCGCGACGGCACGCGGTTCCTGCTGGAACTGGACGGCGCCCGTGGCCAGCGCGCCAACTCGTGGCACACCGACGTAACCTTCGTTGATGCCTACCCGAAAGCCTCGATCCTGCGTTCGGTGCTGGCGCCAGCCTCCGGTGGTGACACCGTCTGGGCCAACACCGCGGCGGCCTACAACGACCTGAATGCCGAACTGCGCGAACTGGCGGACAAGCTCTGGGCCGTGCACAGCAACGAATACGACTACGCCGCGCGCAAGCCGGATGTGTCGCCGGAGAAGCTGGAGGAGTACCGCAAGATCTTCACCTCGACGGTCTACGAGACCGAACACCCGGTGGTGCGTGTGCACCCGGTCAGCGGCGAAAAGACCCTGCTGCTGGGGCACTTCGTCAAACGCCTGAAGGGCTATTCACAGGTGGATTCGGCGCACCTGTTCAACCTTCTGCAAAGCCACGTCACTCGCTTGGAGAACACCGTGCGCTGGCGCTGGAACACCGGCGACGTGGCGATCTGGGACAACCGCGCCACCCAGCATTACGCAGTGGACGACTATGGCACCCAAGAACGCATCGTGCGCCGGGTAACGCTCAAGGGCGATGTGCCGGTGAGCGTGCAGGGGCAGCGTAGCCAGACCACCCGCGGTCTATAACTCCAACGCAAATCCCTGTGGCGAGGGAGCTTGCTCCCGCTGGGGCGCGAAGCGGCCCCAAAAAAATGGGACTGCTACGCAGTCCAGCGGGAGCAAGCTCCCTCGCCACAAAAGCTTATCGGTCGTTTCGGGTCACCAGACCCCGATCTGCACCACCTTCTCCGCTTCCGGCTCTCCATACCTGAACCATTGGCCACGCAGATCAATCTCGGCGTGGCTAATGGTGGTGCGCCGTTTCAAGCCTCGCAGCCATTCGAACAGATAACCCCGATGCGCCTCGCGCACATCCGCGTGCGCCGGGTCGGTGCCCAGGTCATGCAATTCCTGCGGGTCATTCTGCAAGTCGAACAACTGCGCGCGGTAACCGTCGTAGGCCAGGTATTTCCAGCGTTCGCTGCGCACCATGGTCATGCGGCAGCGGTCGATGGGCTGGTCCAGGCGTTCCCGAGCCGGGGCCTGGAAGGCGTAGTCGTATTCGGCGATGGCGTAGCGGCGCCAGGTGATGTTTTCACCGTGCAGCAGCGGAATCAGCGAGCGGCCTTCCAAGCGGTGTTCGGCACCGGGTAATCCCAGCGCTTGCAGGAATGTCGGCAGCGCATCGATGGTTTCCACCAGGCGCTCGTCCACCGAGCCACGGCTGATATCGGCGGCAGCCCGAGGGTCGCGCACGATCAGCGGGATGCCTACCGCGGGCTCCAGCAGGAATTCCTTTTCACCGAGGAAATGATCGCCGAGGAAGTCACCATGATCGCTGGTAAACACGATCAACGTGTCGTCCCAGCGGCCATTGCTTTCGAGAAAATCAAACAGCCGGCCGAGTTGATCGTCCACCTGCTTGATCAGGCCCATGTAGGTCGGAATCACGTTAAGCCGCACTTCGTCCCGGGAAAAATTCAGGCTCTCCTGATGCTGGCGGAAGGCGTGGTACACCGGGTGATCACTTTCCTTTCCAGGCGCTGGCCGAATCGGTGCCTGTACATGTTCAGCCGTATACAACGCGTGGTACGGCGCCGGGGCAATGTAGGGCCAGTGCGGCTTGATGTACGACAGGTGCAGGCACCACGGTTGCTCGCCTTGCTCGGTGATGAAGTCGATGGCGCGGTCGGTGGTGTAGACGGTTTCCGAGTGCTGTTCTTCCACCCGCGCGGGCAGGTGAGCGTTGCGCATGTGCCAGCCGCTGAGGATCTCCCCGGATTTACCGGCCGCCGCGTTTGCCCATTCGTGCCAGGGGTTGGTGCCGTCGTAGCCCTGTTCGCGCAAGTAGTGGGTGTAGGGCGCGGATTCACGTTTTTCGGTGAACAGCGGGCTGTCGGGGAAGATCCCGTCGTGGCGAAAATAGGCTTCGAAGCCGACCTCATTCAGCGGTTCTGCCTGGGCACTGTCGGGGTCGATGTCCAGGCGTTGCAGGGCTTCGAGATTGGGTGTGGCGTGGGTCTTGCCCACCAGTGCGGTGCGGATGCCGTGGGGCCGCAAATAGTCACCGATGGTCAGTTCTTCCAGGGGCAGTGGCACCGCGTTCCAGGCCACCTGATGGCTGCTGACATAGCGCCCGGTATAGGCCGACATTCGCGACGGGCCGCAAATCGTGCCCTGGGTGTAGGCTCGGCTGAAGCGCACGCCGGCGGCGGCCAGGCGGTCGATGTTGGGGGTGTGCAGATGGGCGTGGCCATAGCACGACAGGTAATCGCGGCGCAGTTGGTCGCACATGATGTACAGCACATTGCGCACGGGTTTGGGTTGGGACATGAGGCTTCACCGAACGGAGGACAGGCGAACGATTTCGCCGCTTGGCGGGCCTTGAAGCAAGTGCATTTGGGGAATGGGTTTTATGCAGTGAGTGCATTTGTTTGGCGACTAACGCTTTCGCGAGCAAGCCCGCTCCCACATTCGATCGCGTTTCTACAGGATGTACGCGGTGAAGTGTGGGAGCGGGCTTGCTCGCGAAGGCGGTCGCTCAGACAGCAAAATTCTCCAGCGCGCACACCTCTTCATCCTGCTCATCAATCACCTTGATCTGCTCGATCATCGCCTCCGCCAGCGGTGACAGCCGATACCCCGCACGACTGACAATCCCATAGCGGGTGTAGCGCTCCTCCAGGTCTTCCGCCAAACCTTCAATTCGCAGGCACACCAGCTCGCCACGGGCCATGTGCAGTACGTCGCTGTTGGCGCTGACGATGCCGATAGCGTCCGAACGCAGCACCACGCCCAGCAGGCTGTAGCCGTTTTCGCATTCGACGTTGGGCGTGTAGTCGGGTCGGCCGCTGAGGTCGACGATGACCTTGCGCAGGTTCGGCGGGCGAATCGTCACCGCCAGCGGATAGCTCATCAGCTCGGCAGCGGTCACGCTTTCCAGGCCTGCCAACGGGTGCCCGGCGCGGCAGCAGAAGTGCCATTTGCGCGGGCGCAAGCGGTGGGTCTGGTAATCCGGGTGGGCCTCGAAATGCCGGGTGTCGGCGACGAAAAATTCGAACTCTTCGCTGAGCAGGCGCTTGCTCAGGCTTTGCCAGTCGTCCACCTGGAACTGCACCCGGGCCTTGGGGTAGCGCCCGATAAAACTGCCGATGGCCCTCGGGATCAAACCTGCCGCTGGCGCCGGGCCGCAACCGAAGCGCAGCTCACCCGCCTCCAGCCCGTTGAACTGGCTGATCTCATTCGCCAGTTGTTGGGCACCGCTGACCAGCCGCCGCGCATGTTCGAGCAGTACCTGGCCTTGCTTGGTCGGCGCCAGGTCCTTGCGGCCACGGTCTACCAGCTGGCAACCGGCGCTGAGTTCCAGCGCCTGGATGCTGCGGCTGAAGGCCGATTGCGACAGGTTCACGGTCACCGCCGCCGCGACAAAACTGCGTTGCTCGGCAAGGGCGATGAAGTGGCGAAGTTGGCGCAGGTCGATATGCATTTTTCACATTGAAAATATCGGGGAAATGCATTGGCTATGCATTAGGTCGACTCCTTATAAAGGCTATCTCTTATGCAGTAAATGTTTGTAAAAACATAAATAAATAGCCTTTAGGAATATGCGATCCAGCGTATTTCCTGACACCGGAGCCGCTTATGAGCCTGTTGAATCGCGCTGTCCCTCCCTCTCCCTGGCGCCTTAAACGCCTGCCGATGGCGCTGTTGCTGGCGGGCAGTGCCGGTTGGTCCAGCAGCCAGGCGGCCGATGAGCCCGCGCCGGCGCCCAAGGGTGAGAACGCCAGTGGACAGTTGGAAACGGTCACGGTGACGGCGCGGCGGCGTACCGAAAGTGCCCAGGACGTGCCCACGCCCATGAGCGTGATCGGCGGCCAGGCCCTGGAGAGCCAGCGGGTCTACCGGATTCAGGATTTGCAGCAGCTGGTGCCCAGCGTCAACGTCGCCTACATGCATGCGCGTCAGTCCAGCGTGTCGATTCGCGGGCTGGGGAACAACCCGGCCAGTGACGGCCTGGAAGGCAGCGTGGGGCTGTACATCGACAACGTGTATCTGGGGCGGCCGGGGATGGCCGTGTTCGACTTGATGGACATCGAACAGCTCGAGGTTCTGCGCGGCCCCCAAGGCACGTTGTTCGGCAAGAACACCACCGCTGGGGTGATCAATATCAGCACCCGTGCGCCGAGTTTTACTCCGGAGCGCAGCATTGAAACGTCACTGGGCGAGGACGGTTACTTCCAGACCAAGGGCACGATTTCCGGCCCGCTGACCGAGGATCTGGCGGGACGTTTTTCCGCGTACCGCACCCGCAGCGACGGCGACATCAAGAACGAGTACGACGGCCACGACCTCAATGGCGGCTCGCGCCAGGGCTTTCGCGGCCAACTGCTGTACAAGCTCAGCGACACGTTCAACCTGCGCTGGATCGGCGACTACAACGAAGAGGATTCCAGCGCCGGCACCCGCGTGCTGTACAGCACCGGGCCGACCATCAATGGCACCAACCTGTATCAATCGCGGGCGGCGGCGGCAGGCGCGACCCTGGTCGACGGCACGCACCGCAAGGTCAACCTTGACAGCGACCAGCACGTCACCGTGTTTCAGGGCGGCACTTCGCTGGAAGCCAACTGGACGCTGCCCAGCGACTTCACCCTGACCTCAGTCAGCTCGTACCGCTGGTGGAATTTCACCCCGCGCAACGACGACGGTCTCAATGTACCGGCCTCCTACAACGCCGGCGTGTCGGTGGAAGACAAGCAGTGGTCCCAGGAATTTCGCCTGGCTTCGCCCACCGGTGGCTTCTTCGATTACGTGCTCGGCGCCTACTACTTCGGCTCCGACCTGGACAACAAATCCTTCGCCTATTACGGGCCCAAGGCCGACATCTGGAACGGCACGCCCACGGGCGCCTTGAACAACGTCAGCAGCGTGGGCAACGGGCATATCCGCACCGACAGTTTTGCGCTGTTCGCCCAAGGCACCTGGCACCTGACCGAGCGCCTGGACTTCACCGCCGGCCTGCGGGGTACCTATGAACAGAAAAGTGCCTGGGTCACGCGCAACGCACCTATTGGCGGCGCTGCGGTGACCGGTGCGGCGGCCACTGCACGGCGCGGGCGAGCAGGGGCATATGACTCCGGCGACCTCAACCAATACAGCACCAGCCCGTCCGGTTTGTTGAACCTCAGCTATCGCTTCAACGACGACCTGCTGGGCTACGCCACCTTGTCCCATGGCGAGAAATCCGGCGGGGTCAACCTGGCGGTCGGCTCCGCACCCACGGCCGGGCCGGACTCGCTGTTGATCGGTACCGAGCGCGCCAACAATGCCGAATTGGGTTTCAAAAGCACCCTGTGGGACCGCCGCCTGCAACTCAACGCCAACCTGTTCTGGACCCAGGTCAACGGCTACCAGACCAACGCCTACGACGACAGCAACCGCGTGCAGTACCTGACCAACGCCGGCTCGGTGCGCTCACGGGGCGTGGAGGTGGAGAGCACGCTGATCCCGATCAAGGGCCTGACGCTCAACATCAACGGCTCGTACAACGACGTGCAGTACCTGTCGTACAAAGATGCGCCGTGCCCGCCGGAAGTCAGCCTGCGCCCGGGCGCGCCGGCTTCGTGCGACTTGAGTGGCCACCAAGTGGTGGGCGCTTCGAAGTGGATCGCCAACGCCAATGGCGAATACAAATGGAACCTGGATAACGGCTTCGAACCCTACGTCACCGCCAGCTATGCGTTCCGCTCCAAGGCCGTGGGCACGGTGGAGGATTCCGATTACGGGCAGATCCCGGCCTACGCGGTGGTCAACCTCTCCACCGGCCTGCGGGGTAACTACCAGCAGGGGCAGTGGGACGTGTCGTTGTGGCTGAAGAACGCGTTCGATAAGACCTACTACACCACCCTGTGGACCGGCGGTAACGGGGGGTATGAAGGGCTGTTGGGCACCCCGCGCACGCTTGGGGTGACCGGGCGTTACGACTTCTAGGCCGCCACGGGAGCGGGGCGATAAGTCGCCGGGCTGAACACCCGCGTGAGTATCAGCATCGCCACCACCGTCAGCGTCAGCACCAGCCAGGCGCTGACGAAACTGCCGGTCAGTTCCCGCAGCCAGCCAGTCAGCCATGGCGAGATGGCGTTGATCAAAAAGCCCACGCCCTGGACGAACGCCGCCAGCTGGCCGGCTTCCCGAGGGTCGCGGCGGTGATCCAGGGTCAGCAGCAGGCTCAGGGCAAAACACGCCCCAAGGCCGAAGCCGATCAACGCCACCCACAGGTGCGGGAATTGCAGCGGCGCTGCCAGCAGGCCGATATAGCCCACGGTCTGGGCTAGCAGGCTGATGCTCAGCAGCGGCCGACGATCAATGCCGCGTTGCGCCAGTGCGGGCATCAACAGCGCGGCGATCACCTGGAAGATCGTCATGAACGCCAGCAGCGAACCACTGGGCAATACGTCCCAACCCAACTGCTGATAGTAGGCCGGCAACCACGCGACCATGCTCATGTAGCCGCAATTCACCAGGCCGAAATACAGCGCCAGCAACCACGCCCGACGGTTGCGCAGGCCCTGGAACGGCGCCGTCACCTGCGAGTTTTTCGCCGCGCCCAATGGCAGCCACGCCCACAGCAACAGCGCGCCCAGGGCCGGTAGCAGCCAGATCCCGAGCCCCGCCTGCCAGTGCTGGAAATGCCCCGCCACCCACGGGCTGAGCAGCGCCGCCAAGCCACCGCCGCCCATCAGCGACGCCGAGTAAACCCCCATCGCCAGCGGCACGCGCTGGTGAAACTGGCGCTTGATCATCGCCGGCACCAGCGCCTGGATCAGCGCCACACCCGCGCCGCCGAACAATGCCGTGGCCAGCAACGCCGGCGCCTGGCCAAACAGCCAGCGTGCGAGGCACGCCAGCAGGATCATCATCAAACCCAGGGCGATCCCGCGACGTTCTCCCAGCTTCGCCTCCAGGCGCACACCCACCAACGCCACCAGCCCCATGCAAATCACTGGCAGACTGGTGAGCAGGGCGCTGCTCTGGAAACTCAGCCCGGTGGCCAAGCGGATTTCCCCCAGCAATGGGCTGATGGAGCTGAGGATGGGCCGCAGGTTCAGGCCCAGCACTACCAGCAAACCCCAGCCGGCGAGTTTGCCGGCGAACGAATTATTCAGCGTCATGCAGGGCCTGCCATTCACCGTAAAGGGCTTGCATCGCCGCCTGTGGCAGATGCTGCACGGGCAATTTTTGCTCCGCCAAAGGCAACGTCATTTGCTGGTAGATCGCCGCTGTCGACAGGCCAAAAGGTGCTGCCACTTCGTTGCTGGCGGCGAATACCACGCGGGACACGCCGCACAGGTACATCGCACTCAGGCACATCGGGCAGGGCTGGCCGCTGGCGTAGATCACGCAGCCTTCCAGGCGCGGGCCGAGTTGTTGGCTGGCGGCGCGGATGGCGAGCATCTCGGCGTGGGCGGTGGGGTCCTGGCTCAAGTGGATTTCGTTGACCGCTTCCACGAGCACCTTGCCGTCGCGCACCAGGACCGCACCAAACGGGCGGCCACCGGCGGCTACGTTCGCCTTCGCCAGTTGCACGGCGTGATGCAGATGCTGCTGATCGTCAGTCATGGAAAACCCCTCGTGCGCAATGAGGCGTGAAGTATGGGCAGCCGCCGGAGTATTCTGAAATTAAATATAACCATGCCAATCAGTGGCAAATGGAATGGTGAGGCTCATGTTCGATCCCGTCTTATTGCGCAGCTTTGTTGCCGTCGTCGATTGCGGCAATTTCACCCGCGCGGCTGAGCGCCTGCATCTGACCCAGTCCACGGTCAGCCAACAGATCCGCCGCCTCGAAGACGCACTCGGCAGCCAGGTGCTCGACCGTGATCAGCGTCGCGTGGTGGCCACGGTGGAGGGTGAACGCTTGCTGGCTTATGCGCGGCGCATCCTGGCGCTGCACGAAGAGGCGGCTGACGTGCTGATCAACCAGCAGAGCGATGGCGTGCTGCGCCTCGCGGTGCCCGAGGACTTTGCGGCTGAGCGCTTGATGCCATTGCTGTCGGCGTTTGTGCAGGCTTATCCACGGGTGCGCCTGGAGGTCACCAGCGGCTTGGGGCCGGAGTTGCTGCGGGATTATCGCGGCGGTGAATTCGACGTGCTGCTGGTCAAGCAAATGGGCGACAGTGATGACTGCCTGGCGTCTTGGCCAGAGCCGTTGTGCTGGGTCGACAGCCGCAGTGCGCCCTCTCTGGGACGTGATCCGTTGCCGCTGGTGGCGTTTCCTGCCGGTGGCCTGTATCGCAATGAAATGTTGCATCACTTGGAGGTGGGTGGCTGGCGCTGGCGCATCGGTTATTCCAGCGCGAGCCTGGCCAGCGTGTGTTCGGCGGTGGCGGCGGGGCTGGGAATCAGTTTGCTGCCGGTGCGGGTCTTGCAGCCCGGGCATGTGGTGTTGGGCGCAGACAGCGGTTTGCCGGCGGTGCAGGGTGTGCGGCTGGCGCTGTATGGCCGCAATGGTCTGGGCGCGGCGGGGCAGGCGTTGCTGCGCCAATTGCAGGATTTATGTGCCAGCAATCCCCGCTGAGCCATGCCTTCAGCGAATATTTTGTATGCCTCAAAAGCATTCGAATTTTACGCCTCGGCGCCAGCCCGCGCAGGCCGTGGCTTTGGCGTATCTGGATGTTTCGGTTATTCAATTTGGATCTATCTATAACTTTAAAGATTACTTTAAGAGATAAGCGTCTGGCCCCGATGATTCAGCCCTCGACGGCCGCCAAGGCAGGCCCGTCGGTTTTTTTGCTTAAGACCGCAGGGGAGTTAATCAATGGGCAATGTCCAGACCGCCGCCAGTGCACAAGAGGCGCAATGGCGCCACGCACCGGGTGGTGAGTTGGTCGACCTTGGCCGGCCGCATCGCGCGCCGTTGGGGCAGTTGCGTACGCAGAAAACCCCCAAGGGTGTGCTGAGTCGGCGTGAAGCGATCCTGTTGGGGATTCTCGCGTTGGCCTTGCATGGTGCGGTGATCTATTGGGTCAGCCAGAAGCCAACCCCGGTGCTGCCGATTGTGCCGCCGGAAATTCCGCCAATGACGATCGAATTTTCCCAGCCGGCGCCGCCGGTTGTGGAGCCGCCGCCGGTTGTGGAGCCGCCACCGCCCGTGCCGCCACCGCCGCCACCACCGGTTGTCGAGCCACCGCCACCGGTGGTTGATGAATTGGCCGCCAAGCCGGCGCCGAAAAAGATTCCGAAACCCAAGCCGGTACCGAAGCCTGTGCCCAAGCCCGCACCGAAACCGGTCGCTGAGCAGCCGCCCGCGCCGCCTGTACCTGCGCCACCGGCTCCAGCACCCGCACCGCCTGCGCCAGCGCCGGTAACACCGGCCTCGGCCAACGCCGCGTACCTGAAGAACCCGGCGCCCGAATACCCGTCACTGGCCCAGCGCCGGGGTTGGGAAGGCACGGTGTTGTTGCGGGTGCATGTATTGGCCACCGGCAAACCGGGTGAGATCCAGATTCAGAAAAGCAGTGGTCGCCAGCAGCTCGACGACGCCGCACTGGCTGCCGTGAAGCGCTGGAGTTTTGTACCGGCCAAGCAGGGCGATGTGGCCCAGGACGGCTGGGTCAGCGTACCGATCGATTTCAAGATTCATTAATTATTGGATGCGGTGTGTTGGACACATCGCGACCTGCACAGAGGGAATACATCATGGCATTAGCATCTCCAACTGAGTCCATCGAAAGCGCGGTGATCTGGCTGCTGGTGGTTTTTTCGGTCGCCACCTGGGGCTTGGCCCTGCTCAAGGGCGTCCAGTTCGGCCGCCTCAAGTCCCAGGATCGCAAATTCCATAAACAGTTCTGGGCGGCCTCCAGTCTGGATTCGGCCGCTGAACTGGCGGAAACCAGGCCGGGCGCTGCCGCTCGTGTGGCCCAGGCCGGTTACGCCGCGATTCAGGTGGGTGAGGCGCCACACGCTGCTGACCTGAGCCAGGCGATCAATCATCAGGACCGTTTGGAACGTGCACTGCGCCAACAAATTGTGCGTGAGCGTCGCTCCCTGGAAACCGGCCTGGCGGTGGTCGCGAGTATCGGCAGTACGTCGCCGTTTATCGGTCTGTTCGGTACCGTTTGGGGGATCATGGAAGCCTTGAAAGGCATCAGTGCCGCCGGCTCCGCCAGCCTCGAAACCGTGGCGGGGCCGATTGGTGCCGCGTTGGTCGCCACCGGTGTGGGTATCGCCGTCGCGGTGCCGGCGGTGCTGGTTTACAACTACTTCCTGCGTCGCCTGAAACTCACGGCTGCGGACCTGGACGACTTTGCCCATGACTTCTACAGCCTGGCACAGAAGAACTCGTTCCGTGTGCTGCTGCACCCGACGTTGAGCAAAGCCGGTGCCCAGGGCGGCGTGCAAAAAGTGAAGGAGGCGTCCTGAGATGGCCTTCTCCACGCAAGACAGCGATGAGGTGCTGAGTGAGATCAACGTCACGCCGTTGGTGGATGTGATGTTGGTGCTGCTGGTGGTGTTTATCGTCACGGCGCCGTTGTTGACCAATGCGATTCCGATCAACCTGCCCAAGACTGAGGCTGTGGCGCCGGTGGAGCAGAAAGACCCGCTGGTGGTGAGTATTGATGCTGCGGGCAAACTGTTTATCAACAAGGATGAAATCCAGCCGGATTTGCTGGAATTCAACTTGCAGTCGGCCAAGGCCAAGGACCCGGATGTTCGGGTGCAACTGCAGGCTGACGATGGAGTTAATTATGGCGAAGTGGCGCGAGCCATGGCGTCTATCGAGCGCGCGGGGATTACCAAGCTGTCGGTGATTACTGCACGTTAGTTTCAAATGCCTCGACAATTTTTTGGCCGTTTCCTTGGCAGGGTGCGGCCTTTTTTTTGGCTTTTTCGGGGGGGGACATATCCGTTATTTAGGTAACGGCCACCTA
>NZ_JAXCIS010000186.1:0-11269 GCF_034044025.1 Pseudomonas sp. SED1 | reverse complement strand
CAGCCCTGACCGCAGCAACGGATATGTACCCAACACCGCAGAGCTACAAATTCCGGCTATGCCGATAATCACTGACCGCCTCATACACCGCCTTACGCAACCGATTAATCCCCCCAATCGGCCGATGCGCCTCCACTCCAAACCACGGATTAAACGACTGATTATCACAAGCCAGATTCAACGCTGGCGTATCAAAATCCTGCGCCGGGATCACCACCTTGGCCACCGTCTCAAACGGCGCATCACTCTCTTTCCATTCAATGCTGGTGTCCTCGATCGGCATGAACTTCTGCGGATTCTGCCGCTGAATCTGCAACACAAAACACGCCGCCACCCGGTCCGTCGACAGTTGCTGATTCAACGCACTGCGCAAAAAGTTCGGCAGATCCTGATTCTGTTTAGGCAGCACATACGCAGGACACCCCTGGGGATCCGGCGCCACCCGAAACTTCGCATTCGCCGCCCCAAACTTATACGGCGACACCGAGAAATAAGTCGTCTGCGTAGGACTCACCGGCGGCGGCGCCAACGTCGCCAGCGCGATAAACAAATGCCGCACCTGCCAACTGCGCGGATCCACCCCGGGGAAGAACGCCAGGACCTTCTTGCCATCCGCCTGAGCCGAAACGTTCTGCGCATACTCCGCCACATCACTGACAAAAAAGTTCGGATGGCTGAACATCACAAAGTCCTGCTCACCCCGCGCTTGCTGATCCGCGAGCAGTTGCTTGCCTGGCACATCCAGCAATTTGATCGCCATGCCCCGGGCATCCCGGATGCTGTCGAACTGCGGATACGCATTGCCGTTGGACAAACGCATCATCGCCTGCCAAGTCTTGCCGGGCTCCGCGAACACCCCCTGGCGCAATGCCGGGTCGAGGTCCGGCAGTACGCTGACCTCGGCTTTCACACAGCCATGGGCCTTGGCATGCGCATCCCGCAGGTAACGCGTGCCTTCGCGATGTTGGTCGACGATGCGCACCGCGGTCTGGATGATGCCCTGGGTCATGGCGGCTTCACCCGGTGGAATCTGTTCATCCGGCGACACCGGGCCGCTGTGTTGCCAGGCGAACCACAGGGTGGACAGCAACCAGCCCAGCAGGCCCAGGCCCACCAGCCACAACAGGGTCTTGCCAAGAAACGCGCCGAGGCGCAGCCAAAGTCGAGCGAGCATTTAAAAATCCTTTTCTGCGAAGTCGGTTGGGTCAGGGCAGTTGCAGTTCCAGCGGGCCACCCAGCACTTTCAAATATTCCAGCAGCGCCCAGCGTTCCTGAGGCAGCAAGCCTCGGCCGATTACCCCGTTGCCACGCTGCCCGGCACGGAATTCGTGGCCGCTGTTGTGGTTGCCGGTGATGCGCGTATCGAACAGGAACGCGTTGGGGAACGCCGCGGTTTGATAGCCCAGGTGGCGGGGGTCGTATTCGAAGGTGCCTTTATAGAAGGTCGGGCTGCGCTCGTCCTGAGGCGAGAGCAGTTGATAGATCGTCGGCACCGAACCGTTGTGCAGGAACGGCGGTGTCGCCCATACCCCGGCCAGTGGCCTTGCCTTGTAGGCACGCAATTCGCGCACGCCGATGGGCAGGCCGAAGCCGTCCAGGCGCGGACGTTCGGCAGGTGTCACGCCGGCGGCACGGTAGGCGTGGTCTTCGACAAAGGCGGTGATGTACGCCAGGCCTTTGGCTGAAGAAATGCTGCGCAGGTCCAGCGGCTCGGTGGGGGTGGGGTGCAGTTCGACGTTCATTTTCGCCAACTCCGCCGGGTCCCATTGCAGGGCGCTGAGGTCGAAGCGGTGGTCAGCGATATTGTTGGCGGTAGTCGGGTCGGTGCCGATGACTTCCACCGGGAGCATTTTCAACTGGCGCACCGGGCGGCCATCGACTTGGGAAACTGTCGGTACGTGGCAGCCGGCGCAGTTTTCGGTGAACAACGCGCGGCCTTGGGCGGCCAACGGTTTGTCGATGGCGCCGAACAGGTCTTCAGGCCAGGTGGGTGGCTTGAGCCGTTGCAGGGTTTCTTCGATGGTATTCAGGTCCCGCACCCGCACGCTGGAGGCGTAGCGCGCATCGCCCTGGAGCGGCTGACCGGCGCTGTCGAAGAAGTCCAGGGTGGCGCCGACGCCCAGGGCTTCGCCGATATTGCGGGCCATGGGTTGCTGGGCCGAGCCGTTCCATTGCACCCAGTCGAAGGTCCAGATGTCCCACAGTTGCGGATAGTCCACCGGTGCATTGGCGATGCGGTAGTTGTCGGGGGAAATGGCGTCGCCGAAGCTGGCGTTGGCGATACGGCCAAAGGCATCGGTGCGGCCCGGGCCTTCTTCGGTGGGGTAGAGGCCGCGGTGGGTGTCGTTCCAGGCGACTTTCAGAAAGTTGTTCAGGGACTTCTTGAAGTCCTGGCGCAGTTGCGCGGCGTTCTGGTCGTTGTAGTCGTGGCCCAGCACGGTGTGGGCAAAACGCTCGAATTTCCACGGGTTGTAGTAGGTCGAGGCCAAACTGGCGACCATTGCCTGGCCGAAGCTGCCGCCGCGCAGGGTCGGTACGCTGGACGGCAACACATGTTGCGCCGGGCCGCCGTCGACCCGCAGGCCCTGGCCTTTGAAGTTCAACTGGCCGGTGTGGCAGGCGGCGCACGTGATGTCGAGGAACTCATCATTGCTGCCAGGGTTTTTATGCCGGGCGAAACCCACCGGCAGGTTGCCGGGGTTTTGCGCGGTGGGCACCTGCTTGGGGTCTACCAGGAAACCGAAGCGCGCCAGGTATTCGGGTGTGGCGAAACGCTGTTCGGAGAACGGCAGTTCCAGCGCGGTGAACCAGTCATAGCGCAGGCCCTTGACCTGGGTGCCCTGGGGCGTGAAGTAATACGTCTGGCGATCTGCGGCGCTCCATTGATCCTGGTAATGCACCTGTTGCACCGGCACGTAAACCGGCAGCTTCGGGTTGACCACGTAATAGAGCACCGCCGCCAGGATCAGGCCCAGCAGTATGAAAATCATCAGCAAAACACGGGAAAAAATGCGCAAGATAACTATCCTTGTCGAGTTCTAGCGTTCTTATGCCATCAGGCCAGCAGTGCGGCAAGTGGCCATGAGCTTGGTTCCAGCGCTCCAGCTGTCCGTTGCAGGGTCGTGGATTGAATGAAAATGCTTTTAAACACGTGAACTTATCAGAAATTTCCTGCTCACATGCCGGTAGCCATTGGTCGTGGCCGCCTGATAAGCTCGCGACTTTACTCGAATGCCCTTTTGGCACACGAACAAGGAAATAGCATGAAACAGCATCGGTTGGCGGCGGCGGTGGCCCTGGTTAGCCTGGTACTTGCGGGTTGTGATTCGCAAACCAGCGTAGAGCTGAAAACCCCGGCGCAAAAAGCTTCCTACGGTATCGGCCTGAACATGGGCAAAAGCCTTGCTCAAGAAGGCATGGATGACCTGGACTCCAAAGCCGTAGCCCAAGGCATCGAAGATGCCGTCGGCAAGAAAGAACAGAAGCTGAAAGACGACGAGCTGGTCGAAGCCTTCGCCGCACTGCAAAAACGTGCTGAAGAGCGTATGGCCAAGATGAGCGAAGAGTCGGCAACCGCCGGCAAGAAATTCCTCGAAGAGAACGCCAAGAAAGACGGCGTTGTCACCACTGCTTCCGGTCTGCAATACAAGATCGTGAAGAAAGCTGACGGTGCTCAACCCAAGCCTACCGACGTAGTGACTGTTCACTACACCGGCAAGCTCACCAACGGCACCACCTTTGACAGCTCCGTGGATCGCGGTAGCCCGATTGACCTGCCGGTCAGCGGCGTGATTCCAGGTTGGGTCGAAGGCCTGCAACTGATGCACGTTGGCGAGAAGGTCGAGTTGTACATCCCGTCCGACCTGGCCTACGGTGCCCAGAGCCCGAGCCCGGCGATTCCAGCCAACTCCGTGCTGGTATTCGACCTGGAACTGCTGGCCATCAAGGACCCGTCCAAGGCTGAAGCACCTGACGCACCGGCTGCACCGGCTGCACCGGCTGCACCGGCTGCACCGGCTGCCAAGAAGTAATCAGCGCCTGAACACACAACGCCCCGTCTCGACGGGGCGTTGTTGTTTCTGGCCTGTGCGATCGTTCCCGCGCTCTGCGTGAGAATGCATCCCGTGACGCTCTGCGTCATCATTGCGCATTGCTCAAGCCTTGCGCTAACAGTAAGCGCGGAGCGCCACAGGCGGCATTCCCATGCAGAGCGTGAGAACGATCAGTTGGATCCAGGGCAAATTCAACCGAACCCACGCGGTCTAGAGCAGTCTGATAAAAGACCTGAGTACGGGTAGACGCAGATTATCTCCAAGTCAATGAATTCTTGGGTTTTTTTTATGTGCGCAAAAAACGCCCGATCTGACTGTAGGCCTTGTATTACGTGGCTTTCAGCCTGGAAAATAGGCTCTGTTCACAAGGTTATCCACAATTTGTGTGGATAACCTTTTCTGTCGCCTGGAACTGGAGTGACGATGAAAGCACCGTTTAATTTCACCCGTTTCCTGCCCATGGCCGCCCGCCTGCTTGGCCGAGGGCGCTTGCCTACATTGCTGTTCGCCGTTGCCGCCAAAGGCTCGAGCCAGGGCAACCGCTTGGGCAAGCTCAAGGACGACCTCAAACTGCTCCAGGCCTTGTGCCTGGCCTACTGGCGCGGCGAGTACCGGGCCATCAGCCCCAAGGCGCTGATTTCGGTGGTGGCGGGGCTGATGTACTTCCTCAGCCCGATTGACGCGATCCCGGACTTTATCCCGGTGTTCGGCATGCTCGACGACATCGCCGTGCTGGCGTGGGTCATGAAGACCCTGAACGGTGAACTGAGCGCTTTTCGCGCCTGGCGCGAGCGTCAGGTCCCGGAGAAGCTCGCGGTGGTTGAGCGCCTGCCAGCGACGCCTCTGTTGCTTGAGCAGGAACACCTGAAAAAAAACTGAAGCTTGCGAATATCCCCCTGCGCTCTTTGTGGCTGTTAGGATTACACTCCTAAGGAAAGTACTTACGAAGTAAGTGTTGTGATCCTACGGGGCATTCATGGATATTCAGATAATTAGAAAGGATGGCGAACCCGAATATGCGGTTCTGCCATGGGCTCAGTATCAGGCGCTGTTAAAAGCCGCCGGGCAGCAACAGCCAACACCTCCTGCTTCGACCCTTAGCCAAACCGCTGCCGAACCCGATCTACGCCCCCTGGAGCAGCTGCGAAGCCTGCGCGAGGCCAAGGGCCTGGCCATCGAGGTTCTGGCGCGCACAGTGGGCATCAGCCCGTCTTACCTGGGCTTGATCGAAAGTGGTGAACGCCAGCCGGACGCAGCCATCCGCCGCAGCCTGGCCTGGGAACTGGGCGTCGCAGGTTGGAGGGACGAAACGTGAGCGTACGCATCAGCCGTCAGCATTGGGATGGGTTAATCAACGAACTTGATCAGGCGCGCCGACAGCGCCATCTCTTGACCTACCGCGCATTGCTGGAGCGTCTGCAATTTCCCACGCCGGCCATGCAGACTCTGACGGCCGCGCTGGAACACCTGGCGGCGCTGGATGCCAAGGCCGACCAACCGCTGCGCAGTTCCCTGGTGATTAGCCAGGGCGCCAGCCGTCTGCCACGTACCGGTTTCTTTGAATGTGTGGAGCGTCTTGGACGCTTCTGCGGGCCGTCCGATGGCGTGGCCGCAGCGTCGTGGCACGCATCGGAGGTGGTGCGGGTGTTTGAGTACGATTATCCCGAGTCAGCGGAGGCTTAGTGTTTTGGAAGCTTAAGGCGTATGTCAGTTATTGGCTGGCGCGCAAATTGTTTCATTGGTCCTGGTTCATGCGGCAGCCGCGTTGCTGGCAATGGCTTGAAGGTCAGTTCGCACGCATGGCCAATCTGGGCGACGTAGGGGCACAGAGTTTCTACGGACATATCCTTACGTTTCGCGGCAAGGGCCTCGGCGCCCGTGAAGAGGGCGTGCGGCTGTTGCGGCTGGCGGCCCAGGCCGGAGATGGCAAGGCTGCGTACCAGATTGGGGTGTTGAGCCTCGCGGGCAGCCTTGGCAAGGCGCCGGATCCGCTGGAAGCGGCACGCTGGTGGAAAATCGCCGCCCGGGCCGGGCACCCGCTGGCGCAGATTCGCCTGGAACAACTCTGACCTAGAGCGGCTCCGGTTCTGCCTGGCCCAGCTGCAGACTGTCGATCACATGAATGCTGTAGCCCGCCACGTTCTTCGCGTGGTGCTTGGCTTGCGAGGCCAGTTCTGCCAATCGGCTGGCATCGAGTTGTCCACAGGCCTGTGGATACAAATGCACCACGCCGATGGACAGCGACAGCAACGCAAACTCCTGGCGCACACCTTGGCGGTTCAGTGCAACGAAACAGCCCGCGTCCAGATGCTCGCTGCGATAGAAGCGCCGGCATTGAGTGTGGAAGTCGTCCAGCAGCTGGTTAAGCCGCTTGCGCCAATCCTGCGGCCCCAACACCAGCAAAAAATCATCACCGCCGATATGCCCGACAAAGTCGCGGCTGGGGTCTACCCGGTCGTTCAGGCATTGCGCCAGGCACAGCAGCACTTCATCGCCGCGGCCATAGCCGTAGATATCGTTGAATGGCTTGAAACTGTCGATATCCACGTAGCAGATCACTGACTCACGCTGTTGCTGCAACAACCGCGTCAGGCACTGCTGGATCGGTACGTTGCCCGGCAGCAAGGTCAGCGGGTTGGCGTAGCGCGCCTGCTGGATTTTCAGCTCGGTAATCAGCTTGAGCACGTCGATCACCCGGCCCAGCCCCAGGTAATCACCGTTGAGGGTGATGATGAAATCTTCCTCGATGCGCTGGCGTGCGCGGCTGGTGAGCAGGCGGCTGACTTGCTGCAAGGACTGGCTCAGCTCCACGGCGAGGAAGTCATCACTCATCAAACGGCTGATGGGCTTGCGGGCGAACAGGTCGGTAGCAAACGGCTTGAGCAGGGCGTCCGACAACGAGTGCCGGTGCACGATGCCGATTGGATGGCCACGCTCATCCAGCACCGCCAGGGAGTTGAGGTTGGCCTGGCGCCGGAAGGCTTCCAGCACCTGCGCCGTGGCGGTGTGCTGGCCCACCGCCGGTTGTTCGTTGAGCAGGGCGCTGAGGTCGCTGCCTTCGTCATTCAGCGCGACGTTGGCGTTGTCGGGCTTTGGCAGCATCAGCCGAGCTTCCTGCGGTGGTTGTTCCTGGGGGCGACAGAGCAGGTAGCCCTGCACCAGGTCGACGCCCATCTCGGTGAGCACCGCCAACTCTTCCGGCAATTCGATGCCTTCGGCGATGACCTGGGCCCGGGAGGCCTTGGCGATTTGCAGGATCGAGCCGACAAATTCGCGCTTGAGGGCGTCCTGGTGGATGCCGTCGATAAAATGCCGGTCGATCTTCACGTAGTCCGGGCGCAATTCCGACCATAGACGCAGGCTGGAATAGCCGGCGCCCAGGTCATCCAGGGCAATCGAAAAGCCCATGGCGCGGTAATGATGCAGCGCGGTTTGCAGTAGCTGGAAATCATCGGTCGGGGTTTGCTCGGTCAGTTCGATCACCACCTGGCTGGGCGGGATGCCGAAGTCGCTGAGCAGTTGCAGGGTGCGACCGGGCTGGTGCGCGGTTTCCAGCAGGGATTCGGGCGAGACGTTAAGGAACAGCTTGCCCGGCAGCTTCTGGTCGCTGAATCGTCGGCAGGCACTTTCCCGGCAGACCATCTCCAGCTCGCTGAGGCGCCCGGCATGGCGGGCAACGGAGAACAGCGCGATAGGCGAGTGCAGCGGGCTGTTGGACGGGCCACGGCTGAGGGCCTCGTAACCGACCACGCGTCGCTCGGACAGAGAAATGATCGGTTGGAACAGGCTGTGCAAACTGCCTTGAGCCAGGATTGAGCCCAATGCATTCAGCTGTTCGGTCATGGTCATGATTTTCTCGGGTCGAAAAAAAAGGACCTGCTTGGGCAGGTCCTTCATTTCACGACAGAATGATGTCTATTTGATGACACTCCGGGGAGCGTTCACATTAAATTGCCATCATTTACTGCTTGGCCACCGTCTTACTGATTTTCAAGTAATCCAGCAGGATCCGCCCGGTCTCGCTCAGGTAGGCATCATCTTCCGGCTTGGTTTTATCAGGCTCGGCGGCGATCGCGTCTTCGTCTTCTTTCTTCAGTTCCTTGAGTGGAGCTTCGCCTTTGGCCTTGCGGCGGGCGTTCTCCAGCACCAGTTGCTGATTCTCGATGTCGGTGTGCTGCGCACGACGATCGGCTTCGTTCAGGCTGACGGTTTTCTCTTCCATCAACTTCTTGGCCAGGGCCAGTTTGTCGCGGATGAAGATGAACTCGGCATCCTTGGCGGAGCGGGTATCGTGATCAGTTTTCAACTGCGCGACGTACGGTTTGAACGGGTCCACCGCCGGCTTGATCGCAGGACGGATGGTGTCCCACGGCATGGCCTCGGGCAGGGCGCTCTCGCCGATTTCCTTGGTGTCGATGATCGACGGGAAATCGATATCCGGCAGTACGCCCTGATGCTGGGTGCTCTGCCCGGAAACCCGGTAGAACTTGGCCAGGGTCAGTTTCAGCTCGCCATGGTTCAGCGGCTGGATGGTCTGCACGGTGCCTTTGCCGAAGGTTTGGCCGCCGATAATCAGCGCCCGGTGGTAGTCCTGCATCGCGCCGGCGAAAATCTCCGAAGCCGATGCCGAGAGGCGGTTGACCAGCAAGGCCATCGGCCCTTTGTAGAAGGCCCCCGGGTTCTCGTCTTCCAGCACGTCTACACGGCCGTCAGCGTTGCGCACCAGTACGGTCGGACCCTTGTCGATAAACAGACTGGTCAGCTCGGTGGCTTCCTGCAGGGAGCCGCCGCCGTTGTTGCGCAGGTCGATGACCACGCCGTCGACTTTTTCCTTCTGCAGTTCTGTCAGGATTTTCTTAACGTCGCGAGTGGTGCTCTTGTAATCCGGATCACCGGCGCGGAACGCTTTGAAGTCCAGGTAGAACGCCGGGATCACAACCACGCCCAGCTTGTAGTCCTTGCCATCCTGCTTGAGGTTGAGGACTTGCTTTTGGACGGCCTGGTCTTCGAGCTTCACCGCTTCACGGGTGATGGACACGATCTTGCTGGTCTGGTCGTTCGGCGCGTTGGTGTGCGGAATCACTTCCAGGCGCACCACGCTGCCTTTCGGACCACGGATCAGCTTGACCACTTCATCGAGACGCCAGCCGACCACGTCGACCATCTCTTTGTCGGCCTGGGCCACACCGATGATCTTGTCGGCCGGAGCAACCTGCTTGGTCTTGTCGGCAGGACCTGCCGGCACCAGACGCACGATTTTCACCTGGTCGTTATCGCTTTGCAGGACGGCACCGATGCCTTCCAGCGACAGACTCATGTTGATATCGAAATTTTCCGCGTTATCTGGTGACAGATAATTGGTGTGCGGGTCGTAGGACATTGCGAAGGTGTTGATGTAGGCCTGGAAGATATCTTCGGCACGGGTCTGATCCAGACGTGCCAGCTGATTCTTGTAGCGCTTGGTCAACAGTTCCTGAATGGCCTTCGGCTCTTTGCCGGCGATCTTCAAGCGCAGGACTTCATCCTTGACGCGTTTGCGCCACAGGTCGTCCAGTTCGGCTTCGGTGGTCAGCCAAGGAGCGTCCTTGCGGTCAACCAGCAAGGTCTCTTTCTTGGTGAAGTCGAGCTTGTCGACGCCCTTGTTCAGCTCACCAATGGCGAAGTCCAGACGCGCTTTGACGCGGTCCAGGTAACGCTTGTAGATGGTGAAGCCGGGCTGCAAATCACCGCTCTTGAGGAAGTCGTCGAACTGCGTCTTCCACTTGTCGAACTCGGTGATGTCGCTGGCCAGGAAATAGCTGCGCGAGGGATCCAACAGCTTGAGGTAGCTGTCGTAAATGATCACCGAGCGAGCGTCGTCCAGCGGCGGCTTGCTGTAATGATGGCGCTTGAGCAACTCAACGACGTTAAGGCTGGCAATCACCTCATCGCGATCAGGCTGAAGATTGTCCCAGCTGTTGGCTGCGAACGTATTGCTCGATAGCGGCAGAAGGCCGATACCAATAAAAAGAGCGAGGGCGGTGCTGGGGAACAAATGCTTCATGCTGATTCGACGCGGGGGCAATTGATAACGCATATTAGGCCGTCTTTGAAGTCGCCGGTTCCATATGGGCCGGTCGCATAATGCAAAAAGCCCGGCGCTACAGCAACGGGCTCAGTCCAGACTCACTATGGAGGCACTGTGAAAGCATTGCAAGGCGTTGAAGGTCATGTGGAGTGGCAAGATGAGCCGAGTCCTACATGTGATGTAGGCCAAGTTCGCATTCGTGTGGCGGCTGCGGGCCTGAATCGGGCCGATTTATTACAGCGGTCAGGGCTCTATCCACCGCCTCCAGGAGCCAGTCAGGTGCTGGGCCTGGAGTGTTCCGGGGTGATCAGCGAAGTCGGTGCTGGTTCGTCGTGGCAAGTGGGTGATCGCGTTTGCGCCTTGTTGGCTGGCGGCGGGATGGCTGAAGAAGTGGTGGTGGATGCGCGTCATGTGCTGCCGGTGCCTGAGGGCGTGTCGCTGGTGGAAGCTGCCGGGTTGCCCGAGGTGTACAGCACTGCGTGGCTGAATCTGTTCCAGCTGGCGGGCCTCAAGCCTGGTGAGAAGGTGCTGTTGCATGCTGGTGCCAGTGGCGTGGGGTCGGCGGCGATTCAGTTGTGCAAGGCGTTTGGTAGCCCGTGCTGGGTCAGTGTGGGGTCGGCGGATCGCTTGGCGTACTGTGAAGCGCTGGGGGCTCAGGGGGGTGTGGTACGTACTGACGGCATCGAGGGGCTGAGTGATTTTGGACCGTTCGATGTGATTCTTGACCCGGTGGGCGGGAACTATGCTGCGTTGAATCTCAAGCTCGCGGCGCGTGATGGGCGCTGGGTGTTGATTGGCTTGATGGGCGGCCGTGAGGCGCAGATCGATTTTGCGCAGGTGTTGGCCAAGCGTGTGCAGGTGTTGGGGTCGACGTTGCGTAGCCGGGATGATCAGTTCAAGGCTGACCTGTTCAGTGACTTGAGCCAGCATGTATGGCCGTTGTTTGCCGAGGGTCGTTTGAGTCCGCAATTGGCCAAGACGTTTGCGATCAAGGATGCCGAGGCTGCGTTTGCGGAACTGGCGACTAATCAGATTTCCGGGAAGCTGGTGTTGGTGATTGACGAGAGTCTGACCTGATTTCAGATGCATCATTTGTGTTGGGGGGGAGTTGGGCTGGGTGTATATCCGTTATTTAGGTAACGACGGCCTA
>NZ_JAXCIS010000185.1:0-406 GCF_034044025.1 Pseudomonas sp. SED1 | reverse complement strand
TCAACAGCAGATCAAGAGCACAGCGGCCTACAGGCCGGCTTGAGTGTGGTGAAGCAACAGCCAAATCAAAAGCTAAAGCGGGCACGGTTCGAAATGTGGGAGCGGGCTTGCTCGCGAAGGTCGTTAACGATGACGCGGGCATCCTGAATGAACGCGGCGCCCTCAGGTTTTTCGCGAGCAAGCTCGCTCCTACAAAGAAGGAAGCCAGCCGGGAGGCCGCTACAGGCCGGCTTGAGTGTGGTGAAGCAACAGCCAAATCAAAAGCTAAAGCGGGCACGGTTCAAAATGTGGGAGCGGGCTTGCTCGCGAAGGTCGTTAACGATGACGCTGGCATTCTGGATGAGCGCGGCGCCCTCAGGTTTTTCGCGAGCAAGCTCGCTCCTACAGAGAAGGAAGCCGGCCGGTA
>NZ_JAXCIS010000184.1:0-7622 GCF_034044025.1 Pseudomonas sp. SED1 | reverse complement strand
TCTCATTCCTTCAGTGGCAATGTGTTGTCAGTTATTTACCGCCACTACCGGCCACGCTTTCGCCGCCGCGGGTCAGGTAATAGGCACCCAGAATCGGGAACATCGTCACGATCATCACCAGCATCGCCACCACGTTGGTCACCGGCACATCCCGTGGCCGGCTCAACTGGTTGAGCAGCCACAGCGGCAAGGTGCGCTCGTGGCCGGCGGTGAAGGTGGTGACGATGATTTCGTCGAACGACAGCGCAAACGCCAGCATGCCGCCTGCCAGCAACGCCGAGCCGAGGTTGGGCATGATGATGTAGCGGAAGGTCTGCCAGCCGTCGGCACCGAGGTCCATCGAGGCTTCGATCAGGCTGTGGGAAGTGCGGCGCAAGCGCGCGATCACGTTGTTGTAGACGATCACCACGCAGAAGGTGGCGTGGCCGACGATGATGGTGAACATCCCCGGTTCAATCCCCAGGGTCTTGAAGGTCGCCAGCAACGCGATACCGGTGATGATCCCCGGCAGTGCAATCGGCAGGATCAGCATCAGCGAGATGCCTTGCTTGCCGAAGAACTCCCGGCGATACAACGCCGCCGACGCCAGGGTGCCGAGCACCATCGCAATCAGCGTGGCGATGGCGGCGATTTGCAGCGACAGCTTGATGGCTTCCAGCACGTCCGGCCGCGAGAAGGCCACGCTGAACCACTTCAGGGTGAAGCCCTGGGGTGGAAAGCTGAAGGCTGCCTCTTCGGTGTTGAAGGCGTAGAGGAAGATGATCAGGATCGGGAAGTGCAGGAAAACCAACCCACCCCAAGCCGCGATTTTTAAACTGAGTGAGGCTTTTTCAGAGTGCATCGAAGGCCCCCAGACGTTTGACGATGGACAGGTAAACCGCGATCAGCACGATCGGCACCAAGGTGAATGCAGCGGCCATGGGCATGTTGCCGATAGCGCCTTGCTGGGCGTAGACCATGCCGCCGACGAAGTAACCCGGCGGGCCCACCAGTTGCGGTACGATGAAGTCCCCCAGGGTCAGCGAGAAGGTGAAGATCGAACCCGCCGCAATCCCCGGCACCGACAGCGGCAAAATCACTTGCATGAAGGTCTGGCGCGGCTTGGCGCCGAGGTCTGCCGAGGCTTGCAGCAACGACGGCGGCAGGCGTTCAAGCGAGGCCTGGATCGGCAAAATCATGAACGGCAGCCAGATGTACACAAACACCATGAACCGCCCCAGGTGCGAGGTGCTCAAGGTGCTGCCGCCCACGCCGGGAATGCCCATGATGAATTGCAGCGCCGGCTCCAGGCCCAGGTGCTGCACGAACCACTGCGCCACGCCGCCCTTGGCCAGCAGCAGGGTCCAGGCGTAGGCCTTGACGATGTAGCTGGCCCACATCGGCATCATCACCGCGATGTAGAAAAACGCCTTGGTCTTGCCCGTGGTGTAGCGCGCCATGTAATAGGCGATGGGGAAGGCCACCACGGCACTGGCGATCGACACCACAATCGCCATGCTCAAGGTGCGCACGATGATGTCGAAGTTCGATGGCTGGAACAGCGCGGCGAAGTTGGCCAGGGTCAGGTCCGGCGTGACCGCCATGGTGAAGTCATCAAACGTATAGAAGCCTTGCCACAGCAAGGTCAGCAGCGAACCCAGGTAGATCGCACCGAACCAGATCAGCGGCGGCACCAGCAGCAACGACAGGTACAGGTTGGGCTTCTTGTACAGCAGGTTGGAAAACCTGCGCATCGGGGGTTGGGACAGGGCCAGGCTCATGTCACACCTCGCCTGCGATGTCGGTCAACGGCGTCATGGCTTCCCGCGCCCAGCGCGCGGTGATGGACTGGCCGATCTGATGCCCGGCGGTGGTGTCCAGCCATTGATTGTTGGCCTGGCTGATGTTCAGGGCCTGGCCGTTTTCCAGTTTCAGTTCGTAGCGGGTGGCGCTGCCCTGGTACTGGATATCGTGCAGCAGGCCGCTGACTTCTACCTCGCCACTGCCCAGCGGGCCTTCGGCGAAACGCACGTGTTCCGGGCGGATCGAGAACGGCTGCGGGTTGCCGCTCAAGCGTTGCGCCAGCTCGCCGCGAATCACGTTGGAGGTGCCGACAAACTCTGCGACGAAGGTGGTGGCGGGCTTCATGTACAGGTTGCGCGGGGTGTCGACCTGTTCGATACGGCCTTTGTTGAACACCGCCACGCGGTCGGACATTGACAGCGCTTCGGTCTGGTCGTGGGTGACGAAGATGAAAGTGATGCCGAGCTGGCGCTGCAACTTCTTCAGTTCGCTTTGCATCTGCTCGCGCAGCTTCAGGTCCAGAGCGCCCAAGGGCTCATCGAGCAGCAGCACACGAGGACGATTGACCAGCGCACGGGCCAAGGCCACCCGTTGACGCTGGCCGCCAGAGAGTTGCACCGGCTTGCGGTCGCCGTAGCCGCCGAGGGCAACCATGCCCAGGGCTTCTTCGGCACGGTCAAGGCGTTCGGTCTTGCCCACGCCTTTGACTTTCAGGCCGTAGGCCACGTTGTCCCGCACGTTCATGTGGGGGAACAGCGCGTAATCCTGGAACACGGTGTTCACGTCGCGTTGATAGGGCGGCAAACCGGCGGCTTCTTCACCGTGAATGCGGATGGAGCCGGCACTCGGCTGCTCGAAACCGGCGATCAGGCGCAGGCACGTGGTTTTGCCCGAGCCGGAAGGGCCGAGCATGGAAAAGAACTCGCCGTCCTGGATATCGATGGAAACCCGGTCAACGGCTTTCACTTCGCCGAACTGACGGGAAACGTGGGTGAATTGGACTGCAAGCGTCATCGTGCGGTGCTCCAAAAAAGGCGCGTCTTGTGAAAATTAAATCGGAGGTAGAGGTGATCGTTCCCACGCTCAGCGTGGGAACGCCTCCTGTGACGCTCTGCGTCACGACGTTAAAAGCGGACGCGGAGCGTCCAGGGCTGCATTCCCACGCGGAGCGTGGGAACGATCAACTAGGGCGGGCTAGCGGCCGCCCATGATCGCGATGTAATCCTGGGTCCAGCGGCTATACGGCACAAACTTGCCGCCTTCAGCCTGCGGGGTTTTCCAGAAGGCGATCTTCTCGAACTGGTCGAAACCGTTGGTCTTGCAACCCTCTGCGCCGAGCAATTCGCTCTCCTTGCACGCAGCGGGAACCGCCGGCAACGAACCGAACCACGAGGCCACGTCACCCTGGACCTTCGGCTGCAGAGACCAATCCATCCACTTATAGGCACAGTTCGGGTGCTTGGCTTCGGCGTGCAACATGGTGGTGTCCGCCCAGCCGGTAGCGCCTTCCTTCGGAATGGTCGAGGCAATCGGCTGTTTCTCGTTGACCAGGCCGTTGACCTGGTACGGCCACGCGCTGGACGCCACCACGCCTTCGTTCTTGAAGTCACTCATTTGCACGGTGGTGTCATGCCAGTAGCGGTGGATCAACGGTTGCTGGGCGCGCAACAGGTCGAGCACGGCCTTGTACTGGGTTTCGGTCAGTTCGTACGGGCTCTGGATGCCCAGTTCCGGCTTGGTAGCCTTGAGGTACAAAGCCGCATCGGCGATGTAGATCGGGCCGTCATAGGCCTGCACACGGCCTTTGTTTGGCTTGCCGTCCGGCAGGTTCTGCGCTTCAAACACCACGTTCCAGCTGGTGGGCGCGGTCTTGAACACGTTGGTGTTGTACATCAACACGTTCGGGCCCCATTGGTACGGCGTGCCGTACGTTTGCTGGCCGACGACATACCACGGCGCATCTTTGAGGCGCGGGTCGATGTTCTTCCAGTTGGGAATTAGCGAGGTGTTGATCGGCTGCACGCGCTTGCCGCCGATCAGGCGCAGCGAGGCATCGCCCGACGCGGTGACCAGGTCGTAGCCGCCCTTGGCCATCAAGCTCACCATCTCGTCAGAGGTGGCGGCGGTCTTGACGTTGACCTTGCAGCCGGTCTCTTTTTCGAAACCGGTGACCCAGTCGTAGTTCTTGTCGCTTTCGCCACGTTCGATATAGCCGGGCCAGGCGACGATATCCAACTGGCCTTCGCCGGCGCCGACCGCCTTGAGCGGTTCGGCGGCCTGGATACTGACACTGGCCAGCAGCGCGGTGGTCAGGGCACTGAGCAGTGCGGTCTTGTGCGCAGACATGGGGGTTCCCTCTTCTTTAATTATGGTCGGGGCAGTTTTTGCAGCAGGTGATGCGAGAGCGTAGTTGTTGTTTTAAAGATGCTGGCCGTGGCGCGCCATGATGTGCCGCACCACGCTGTAGTCCTGAAGCGAATCACTGGACAGATCTTTCCCATACCCCGAACGCTTCAAGCCGCCGTGGGGCATTTCGCTGACCAGCATGAAATGGCTGTTGATCCAGGTGCAGCCGTATTGCAGGCGCGACGCCACCTGCATGGCCTTGTCCAGGTTCTGGGTCCAGACGGAGGAGGCCAGGCCGTATTCCGAGTCGTTGGCCCAGTCCACGGCCTGCTCCAGCTCGTCGAAGCGGGTCACGGTGACCACCGGTCCGAACACTTCGCGCTGCACGATTTCATCATTCTGTTTGCAACCGGCCAGCAAGGTTGGCTGGTAGAAGAAGCCGGCGCCGGAATGCACGGCGGCGCCGGTGATGCGTTCGATATGTGGCTGGCCGAGGGCACGTTCGACAAAACTGGCCACCCGGTCGCGCTGGCGGGTGCTGATCAGCGGGCCGAGTTCGTTGTCGGCATCGCGCTTGCCGGCAAACCGCAGGCTGCTGACGGCGGCGCCGAGGTCGGCCACCAACTTGTCGTGAATGCCCGCCTGGGCGTAGATGCGGCACGCGGCGGTGCAGTCCTGGCCGGCGTTGTAATACCCGTAGGCGCGCACGCCTTCGACCACGGCTTGCAGGTCGGCGTCGTTACACACGATCACTGGAGCCTTGCCGCCCAGTTCCAAGTGGGTGCGCTTGAGGGTCTTGGAGGCGGCCTGGAGGATTTTTTGCCCGGTGACGATATCGCCGGTCAACGACACCATGCGCACCTTCGGGTGGCTGACCAAATGGCTGCCGACGCCTTCGCCGCCGCCACACAGGATGTTGATCACCCCGCGCGGCAACAGCTGGCTCAGCACGGGCGCCAGGGCCAGGATCGACAGTGGCGTATGTTCCGAGGGCTTGAACACCAGGGTATTGCCGGCGGCCAGGGCCGGGGCGATCTTCCAGGCGGCCATCATCAGCGGGTAATTCCAGGGCGCAATCGAGGCGACCACGCCAATCGGGTCGCGGCGCACCATGCTGGTGTAGCCCGGCAGGTATTCACCGCTGAGCTGCCCGGTCTGGCAGCGCACGGCACCGGCAAAGAAGCGGAACACATCGACAGTGGCACTCAAATCGTCCTGGCGCGCCAGGTGCAACGGCTTGCCGCAGTTCAGCGATTCCAGGCGGGCGAGGTAGTCGGCTTGTTTTTCGATGGCATCGGCGATGCCCAGGAGAATGTTCGAGCGCTGTTGGGGCGTGGTCCGTGACCAACCGGCAAAGGCGCGGTGGGCGGCGAGAATCGCGGCTTCGACCTGTTCGGTGCTGGCTTCGGCGATGTGGGTGAGGATTTCACCGGTGGCCGGGTTGATGATCGGCTCGACAAAACCTTCGCCTGCGACCAGTTCGCCGTCGATCAGCAACGCAGTGAGCAGCGGTGTGGGCGCGCCAGACATTTTTCGCGATCTCTTTTCTTGTGTGGTCATGGCTGTTCTCTTACGAGGCGCCTGACCTTCTCTTATGGGATGAGCAGAGACTAGAGGTCAGGCGCGAGGTCAACAAATACTAAATACTGAAAGCAGCATTCGATTAAATAGATGGCTTGCGTGGGTGGGGCTGTTCACGGGCTACCGTCAGGAACGGGTCCACCAACGCCGGGCGCGCCGTGCCCCGGCGCCAGGCCAGGCCCACGTCGAGGGTTTGGCTAAGGTCGGCAATCGGCCGGGCTTCGATAATGTCGCCTTCCAGGGACCAGGGGCGGTAGGTCATGTCCGGCTGGATCGACACGCCGAGGCCGGCGGCCACCAGGCTTCGTACGGCTTCCGTCGAGGCGGTGCGCAAGGTGACGCGGGGTTGCAGCCCGGCGCCGGTCCACATGCGTTGGGCGTTGTGGCCCATTTCATCGACGTTCAGTTGAATCAGCGGTTCGCGGGCAACGTCGGCGAGGTTGATGCTGTCGTGTTCCAGCAGCGGGTGCTGGGCGGGCAGCCATAAACGATGGGGCGAGTGGGTGAGCACTTCGGTTTGCAGGGCGTGGCGGTCTTCGAGGTTGGAGAGGATCAGCACGCCAACGTCGATTTCACCGCTGACCAGCAAGTGTTCGATATAGGGGCGTTCGTCTTCCATTACGCGGATTTCGACATTGGGGTAGGCGCGCTGGAAACGCGTGAGCAAATCCGCCAGGTAGTAGCCGGCGACCAGGCTGGTCACGCCGATGATCAATTGCCCGGCGACCTGATCGGTGCTCTGTTGCAGGCTGCGCTTGGCGTTGTCGACGGTGGCAAGGATCAGGTGCGCCTGGCGCAGGAACTGGTGGCCCTGGTGGGTCAGGGTCATGCCCTTGGCGTGGCGGTTGAACAGGTTGACGCCGATTTCCTGTTCCAGTTGCTGGATCGCCAGGGTCAGGGTGGACTGGGAGATGAAGGCGGTCTGGGCGGCGGCGGAGATCGAGCCGGTCTCGGCCACGGCGATAAAGTGACGGATCTGACGCAAGGTCATCATGCTGGAATTACCAGTGGGGTGTTTTTATAGATTTGTTCGAGTGTATATCGTTTTAATTGAGGGGTAAGCGCGTTACATCTGGAAGCACTCTAGATCGGGGGTTTTTGGCACTTAGTTTTACGCTGGGAGCCTATTGGTCCTGTGAACCCTAGTTTCTGGAGGCTGTGAATGAATACCCGTGGATTGCTCGATCAACTGCTCAAATCCGGGCAGGACATGTTGCAGAACAAGGCTGGCGGGCAGCGCAAGTCAGATGACAAAGGTGCCCTTGGCGGCCTGCTGGGCGGCGGCGGGTTGGGTAGCTTGCTCGGCGGTGCCGGTGGTGGGGCCCTCGCGGCTGGTGCCATGGGCCTGTTGATGGGCAACAAGAAAGCCCGCAAGTTTGGCGGTAAGGCGCTGACCTACGGTGGGTTGGCGGCGCTGGGGGTGATTGCCTATAAGGCGTATGGCAACTGGCAGGCGCAGCAGGCCAATGCGCCTCAGGGCGAGCCGCAGACCATCGACCGCCTGCCGCCGGCGCAAGTCGAGCAGCATAGCCAGGGGATTTTGAAGGCGCTGGTGGCGGCGGCCAAGGCTGACGGGCATGTGGATGAGCGGGAGCGGGCGTTGATCGAAGGGGAGTTTTTGAAGCTGGACAGTGATCGTGAGTTGCAGCAGTGGTTGCATGCTGAACTTAACAAGCCTCTTGATCCGGCAGATGTGGCTAGGGCTGCCAGCACTCCGGAGTTGGCTGCCGAGATGTATATCGCCAGTGTGATGTTGGTGGATGAGGAGAACTTCATGGAGAAGTCGTATCTCGATGAGTTGGCGCGGCAGCTTAAGTTGGAGCCTGGGTTGAAGGCTGAACTGGAGAAGCAGGTGCGGCAGGCTGTGGTGGTTTGATTGGGTACATATCCGTTATTTAGGTAACGGCTACTTA
>NZ_JAXCIS010000183.1:0-83594 GCF_034044025.1 Pseudomonas sp. SED1 | reverse complement strand
ATATCGACTGATCCACCGCCTTCGCGAGCAAGCCCGCTCCCACATTAGATTGCGCTATGTTCCAGATAGTTATTGCGCGTCAAACGCCTGCCCATTGATGCCGGTACTGTCCGGCCCCATCAGGTACAGGTACACCGGCATGATTTCTTCCGGTGTCGGGTTATCGGTCGGGTTCTCCCCTGGATACGCTTGCGCCCGCATGCTGGTGCGGGTTGCGCCTGGGTTGATGCTGTTGGCACGCACTGGTGCAACGTTATCCAACTCGTCCGCCAAGGTTTGCATCAGGCCTTCGGTGGCAAACTTCGACACCCCGTACGCCCCCCAATAAGCCCGGCCCTTGCGGCCCACGCTGCTGGAAGTGAACACCACCGACGCATCCTGGGACAGCTTGAGCAGCGGCAACAGCGTGCTGGTCAGCATGAACATCGCGTTGACGTTCACGTGCATCACCCGCATGAAGTTCTCACCGGACAACTGTTCGATGGGCGTGCGCGGGCCGATGATCGAGGCGTTGTGCAGCACGCCGTCGAGGTGGCCGAATTCCTTTTCGATCATCGCTGCCAACTCATCGTATTGATGGGGCAGGGCGGTCTCCAGGTTGAACGGGATCACCACGGGCTGTGGCTGGCCGGCGGCTTCGATTTCGTCATACACCTGGGCCAGGTTGGCTTCGGTCTTGCCCAGCAACAGCACGGTGGCGCCGTGGGCAGCATAGGTTTTTGCCGCTGCGGCACCGATTCCGCGACCGGCGCCAGTGACCAGGATGACTCTGCCCTTGAGCAGTTCTGGACGTGCGGAGTAATCAAACATAAACAACCTCGACAAAGTTCACAGAAAATCCATGTGATTGATTGCGGCTAAGGCTGGCTAAGGCTTCTGTGGCGAGGGAGCTTGCTCCCGTTCGACTGCGCAGCAGTCGCGAAAAGCGGGGCTGCTTCGCAACCCCACGGGAGCAAGCTCCCTCGCCACAAAGTTGCATCTACCTCAGGCAGTCCCAATCAGCAGCTGCACAGTGCGCTATCCAGCACTTTGCGCAATTCCAGCGGGTGATCCACCACCACGTCGGCACCCCAGTTACGCGGGTTGTCGTCCGGGTGGATATAGCCGTAGGTGACCGCCGCAGTGCGGGTGCCGGCGTCGCGGCCCGATTCGATGTCCCGCAGGTCATCACCCACGAACAGCACGCTCGCCGGGTCCAGGTCGAGCATCTTGCACGCCAGGATCAACGGCTCCGGGTCCGGCTTGCTGTTCTTCACGTGGTCCGGGCAGATCAACAGCGCCGAGCGTTCGGCCAGGCCCAGTTGCTGCATGATCGGTTCGGCAAAGCGCAGTGGCTTGTTGGTGACCACGCCCCAGATCAGCTTGGATTTCTCGATATCCACCAGCAGCTCTTCCATGCCCTCGAACAGCTTGCTGTGAATCGCGCAGCCCTTGAGGTAACGCTCCAGGAATTCCTGGCGCAGCTCTTCAAAGCCTGGGGACTCGGGGTCCATGGAAAAGGTCACGGCCACCATCGCCCGGGCGCCGCCGGAGATTTCATCGCGGATGTGTTGGTCGTTCATCGGTGCCAGGCCGCGGTCAGCCCGCATGGCCTGGCAGATGGCGATAAAGTCAGGCGCGGTGTCCAGCAGGGTACCGTCCATGTCGAAAAGAACCGCTCGCAACTTCACAGGCTTACTCCTCGCGCAGGGTCTGGATCATGTAGTTGACGTCAACGTCGCTGGCCAGTTTGTAGTGCTTGGTCAGCGGGTTGTAGGTCAGGCCGATGATGTCCTTGACGGTCAGCCCGGCCTGGCGGCTCCAGGCGCCCAGCTCGGAAGGGCGGATGAATTTCTTGAAGTCATGGGTGCCGCGAGGCAGCAGCTTCATGATGTATTCGGCGCCGATGATCGCGAACAGATAGGCCTTCGGATTGCGGTTGATGGTGGAGAAGAACACCTGGCCACCGGGCTTGACCATGCGGAAGCAGGCACGGATCACCGAGGATGGGTCCGGCACGTGCTCGAGCATTTCCAGGCAGGTGACTACATCGAACTGCCCGGGCATCTCTTCGGCCAGCTCTTCGGCGGTGATTTGGCGGTATTCGACGCTCACGCCGGATTCCAGCTGATGCAACTGGGCCACGGCCAATGGCGCTTCACCCATGTCGATACCCATCACGGTGGCGCCGCGCTGGGCCATGGATTCGCTGAGAATCCCGCCGCCGCAACCCACATCCAGCACCTTCTTGCCGGCCAGGTTGACGCGTTCGTCAATCCAGTTGACCCGCAGCGGGTTGATGTCGTGCAGGGGTTTGAACTCGCTTTCGCGGTCCCACCAGCGATGGGCGAGGGCTTCGAATTTGGCGATTTCAGCGTGGTCGACGTTGCTCATGGGGAATCCTCTAAATCTGATAAAACGTTTTTGCCCGCCCTGGCATGCGCTGCCAGGGCCGGCGTTATTCGCTGTGTCCGCTGATGCGCTGGCCCCAGGCGATGGCCGTGGCGCACACCTGTTGTTCATCCAGGCGGGTCAGTTGCCGGTCGTCGAGCAATTGCTTGCCGCCGACCCAAAGGTGTTTCACACAATCGCGTCCGGTGGCATATATAAGCTGTGAGACCGGATCGTAGATCGGTTGTTGCGCCAGGCCCGACAAGTCGAAGGCCACGATATCCGCGGCCTTGCCGACTTCCAGCGAGCCGATTTCACTTTCCAGGCCCATGGCCCGGGCGCCGTTGAGGGTGGCCATGCGCAAGGCGCGGTGGGCATCCAGGGCGGTGGCCGAGCCGGCGACGGCCTTGGCCAGCAACGCGGCGGTGCGGGTTTCGCCCAGCAGGTCGAGGTCATTGTTACTGGCGGCGCCGTCGGTGCCTACTGCCACATTGACGCCGGCTTGCCACAGGCGTTCCACCGGGCAGAAGCCGCTGGCCAGTTTCAGGTTGGATTCCGGGCAGTGGATCACGCTGGTGTTACTTTCTACCAGTAAAGCCAGGTCGTCATCGCTGATTTGGGTCATGTGAACAGCCTGGAAGCGCGGCCCCAGCAAGCCGAGGCGGCCAAGCCGTGCCAGCGGGCGTTCACCGCGCTGTTCAACGGACTGCTGCACTTCGAAGGCGGTTTCATGCACGTGCATGTGGATCGAGGCGTCCAGCTCCTCGGCAATCATGCGGATTTTTTCGAGGTTTTCATCGCAGACGGTGTACGGCGCGTGGGGGCCGAAGGTGATTTTGATCCGTGGGTGATGCTTGAGGTCGCCGAACAGCTCGACGCCCTGGCGAATCGCCTCGTCGGCGTCAGCGGCACCGGGAATCGGGAAATCCAGGATCGGGATGGCGATTTGCGCACGGATGCCTGCGTTGTGCACGCGTTCACTGGCGACTTTCGGGAAGAAGTACATGTCCGAGAAACACGTGATACCACCCTTTATCTGCTCGGCGATCGCCAGGTCAGTGCCGTCGCGCACGAAGGCTTCGTCGACCCACTTGGCTTCGGCGGGCCAGATGTGGTTTTCCAGCCAGGTCATCAGCGGCAGGTCGTCGGCCAGGCCGCGAAACAGCGTCATGGCCGCGTGGCCGTGGGCGTTGATCAGGCCGGGGCTGAGCAGCATGCCCGGCAGTTCGCGCACTTCGGTCGCTGCGAGCTTCAAGGCCGCGGCGCGTGGGCCGATAAACGCAATGCGCCCGTCACGAATGCCCAGGCCGTGCTCCTTGAGCACTACGCCGGCAGGCTCGACAGGTACCAGCCAGGTGGGCAGCAGCAATAAGTCGAGCGGGGCGGCAGTTGGCGTCATCGAGGGTGGTTTCCCTGGCATCTATAAAGAACGGCGAAGTATACCCGAGCGTCCTGGCTGGCGGATCGCTATAATCGGCGGCTTTTGTTCATGAGTGCGGGGTGAGGGATGCGCGATCGACTGTTGGCTGCGGAGAAAGTGAAGGCCATCGACTGGCGTGATGGCGCACTGTACCTGCTCGATCAGCGTGTTTTGCCGTCTGCAGAAACCTGGGTCGTCTGCAGCAGTGCTGCCGAGGTGGCTGAGGCCATTCGCTCGATGGTGGTGCGCGGTGCGCCGGCCATTGGCATCAGTGCGGCGTATGGCCTGGTGCTGGCCGTCCGTGCTCACATCGCCGAGGGCGATGACTGGCAGGCTGCCTGGGAGGAGGACTACGCATTGCTGGCGGATACCCGTCCGACGGCGTCGAATCTTTTCTGGGCCATGAAGCGCATGCGTGATTGCCTCGATCGCCTCAAGAAACACGCCGACCCGCTGGCGGTGCTGGAAGCCGAGGCGGTAGCGATTCACCAAAGCGATCGCGAAGCCAACCTGACCATGGCGCAACTGGGTGTGGAACTGATCCGCAAGCACCAGGGCAACGTCCAGGCGATTCTGACCCATGGCAATGCGGGCGCGCTGGCTACGGGTGGCGTGGGTACGGCCCTCGGCGTGATTCGCGGGGCGTTCCTGGAGGGCATGGTGGAGAGGGTCTACGCCAACGAAACCCGGCCCTGGCTGCAAGGCTCGCGGCTGACGGCCTGGGAGTTGGCCAATGAGGGCATCCCCGTGACCGTGAATGCGGATTCGGCGGGCGCGCATATCCTCAAGACCAAAGGCGTGACCTGGGTGATCGTGGGTGCCGACTGCATTGCCGCCAATGGTGACGTGGTCAGCAAGATCGGCACCTATCAGCTGGCGGTGTGCGCCATGCACCACGGCGTGCGCTTCATGGTGGTGGCAGCCAGCTCCACCATCGACCTGATGGCGGCCAGTGGTGATGACGTGCCGCTTGAAGAACGCGATGCCCGGGAGCTGCTGGAAGTCGGTGGCACCCGCGTAGCCGCCGATGTAGACGCCTTCAATCCGGTGTTTGATGTAACGCCAGCGGACCTGATTGATGTGATCGTCACTGAAAAAGGCATCGTCGAACGCCCGGACGCGGCGAAGATGGCGCAATTGATGTGTCGTAAACGCCTGCATTAAGGCAATTCGCCCCCAAAAAACATCCTGGATTCAGTTCTAAGCCCCTCTCGTCGCCGTCAAGCCTGTCATCCGTCAACTTACTATGCTCCATGCGCATCAGGGGGATAGGTGCGTGGCGGCGATTGTGATAACATCCGGCGGTTTCCAGGGTCACCCCAAGGGGTAACCTTTAATGCGCAGATCCGTGTCATAACTCGTTGATTTGTCGTAAGTCGTTGCCAGGCATCATGCCAGCAGCGGCGAGCTTCGTTCGTCCCATAGGATGTGACGAGGTTTCACCCGAAAAAGGAATCAGGCTTCTCATGGGCGAACTGGCCAAAGAAATCCTCCCGGTCAATATCGAAGACGAGCTGAAACAGTCCTACCTCGACTACGCGATGAGCGTAATTGTCGGTCGGGCACTGCCTGATGCGCGCGATGGCTTGAAGCCCGTGCACAGGCGTGTGCTGTTCGCGATGAGCGAGCTGGGTAACGACTGGAACAAGCCGTACAAGAAATCTGCCCGTGTTGTCGGTGACGTGATCGGTAAGTATCACCCTCACGGCGACACTGCGGTGTACGACACCATCGTTCGGATGGCCCAGCCGTTTTCCCTGCGCTACCTGCTGGTAGACGGCCAGGGCAACTTCGGTTCGGTCGACGGCGACAACGCTGCGGCCATGCGATACACCGAAGTGCGCATGACCAAGCTGGCGCACGAGCTGCTGGCTGACCTGCACAAAGAAACCGTGGACTGGGTGCCGAACTACGACGGCACCGAAATGATCCCGGCGGTCATGCCGACCCGTATTCCCAACCTGCTGGTCAACGGCTCCAGCGGTATCGCCGTGGGCATGGCCACCAACATCCCGCCACACAACCTCGGTGAAGTCATCGACGGTTGCCTGGCCCTCATCGACAACCCTGAGTTGACCATCGATGAGCTGATGCAATACATCCCGGGTCCAGACTTCCCGACTGCCGCGATCATCAACGGTCGCGCCGGCATCATCGAAGCCTACCGCACCGGTCGTGGTCGCATTTACATGCGCGCCCGCTCGATGATCGAAGACATCGACAAGGTCGGTGGCCGTCAGCAGATCGTCATTACCGAACTCCCTTACCAGCTGAACAAGGCGCGTCTGATCGAGAAGATCGCCGAGCTGGTTAAAGAGAAGAAGCTGGAAGGCATCACCGAACTGCGCGACGAGTCTGACAAAGACGGTATGCGCGTGGTGATCGAGCTGCGTCGTGGCGAAGTGCCTGAGGTGATCCTCAACAACCTCTACGCACAGACCCAGCTGCAAAGCGTATTCGGTATCAACGTGGTAGCGCTGATCGACGGCCGTCCGCGCATCCTGAACCTCAAGGATCTGCTGGAAGCCTTCGTGCGTCACCGCCGCGAAGTGGTGACCCGCCGTACCGTGTTCGAACTGCGCAAGGCCCGTGAACGCGGCCACATCCTGGAAGGCCAGGCGGTTGCGTTGTCGAACATCGACCCGGTCATTGCCCTGATCAAGGCTTCGCCGACCCCGTCGGAAGCTAAAGAAGCGTTGATCAAGATGCCGTGGGAATCCAGCGCCGTAGTGGCGATGGTTGAACGGGCCGGTGCCGATTCGTGCCGTCCGGAGACTCTGGACCCACAATACGGCCTGCGCGACGGCAAGTATTTCCTGTCCCCGGAACAGGCCCAGGCCATTCTGGAACTGCGTCTGCACCGTCTGACCGGCCTGGAACACGAGAAACTGCTGGCCGAGTACCAGGAGATTCTCAACCAGATCGGCGAGCTGATCCGCATCCTCAACAGCGCCGTGCGCCTGATGGAAGTGATCCGCGAAGAACTGGAAGTGATCCGCGCCGAATACGGCGACGTGCGCCGCACCGAGATTCTCGATGCCCGTCTCGACCTGACCCTGGGTGACATGATCCCGGAAGAAGATCGCGTCGTGACCATCTCCCACGGTGGCTATGCCAAGACCCAGCCTTTGGCTGCGTACCAGGCACAGCGTCGTGGCGGTAAAGGCAAATCGGCTACCGGCGTCAAGGATGAGGACTACATCGCTCACCTGCTGGTTGCCAACAGCCACACCACGCTGCTGCTGTTCTCCAGCAAGGGCAAGGTGTACTGGCTGAAAACCTACGAGATCCCGGAAGCGTCCCGCGCCGCCCGTGGTCGTCCGTTGGTCAACCTGCTGCCGCTGGACAGTGATGAATACATCACCACCATGCTGCCGGTAGACGAGTACACCGAAGGTCACTTCATCTTCATGGCCACCGCCAAGGGCACCGTGAAGAAGACCCCGCTGGAATCCTTCAGCCGTCAACGCAGCGTGGGCCTGATCGCCCTCGAACTGGACGAAGGCGACGTATTGATCAGCGCGGCCATCACCGACGGCGAGCGTGAAGTCATGCTGTTCTCCGACGGCGGCAAGGTTACGCGCTTCAAGGAGTCCGACGTTCGCGCCATGGGCCGTACCGCCCGCGGTGTGCGCGGCATGCGTCTGCCGGAAGGCCAGAAGCTGATTTCGATGCTGATCCCGGAAGAAGGCAGCGAGATCCTCACTGCTTCCGAACGTGGTTATGGCAAGCGCACCGCTATCAGCGAGTTCCCGGAGTACAAACGTGGTGGCCAGGGCGTTATCGCCATGGTCAGCAACGACCGCAATGGCCGTCTGGTCGGCGCGGTCCAGGTGCTCGACGGCGAGGAGATCATGTTGATTTCCGACCAGGGCACCCTGGTGCGTACCCGGGTTGATGAAGTCTCGAGCCTGGGACGTAACACCCAGGGTGTGACCTTGATCAAGCTGGCCAAGGACGAAAAACTGGTCGGCCTTGAGCGTGTCCAGGAGCCATCGGAAGTGGAAGGCGAAGAGCTGGAAGGTGAGGAGTTTGAAGGCGAGGTGATCGCAGCAGGCGATGACAACGTCGACGAGCCAACACTCGACGCTGCCGCAGACGAAGAAGAACCGCAGGAATAAGCGGACACACAGGGGGCGGATGAAGATTCGCCCCCTTGTTGTTTGTCCCCTTTGAAATACAACGCCGCCCCCTGTAGGAGCGAGCTTGCTCGCGAAAATCGCCAACGATAACGCGGGCTGCCTGATACGCCCTTGCGCTCTCGGGTTTTTCGCGAGCAAGCTCGCTCCTACAGTGTTTGATTTCAGTCCCACCAGATCAGAGAGATTGGATGTGAGCAAGAGAGCCTATAACTTCTGTGCCGGCCCCGCGGCGCTTCCTGAAGCAGTCCTGCAGCGCGCGCAGGGTGAACTCCTCGACTGGCATGGAAAAGGCCTCTCCGTGATGGAAATGAGCCATCGCAGCGATGAGTTCGTGTCCATTGCCACCAAGGCCGAGCAGGATATGCGCGACTTGCTGGACATCCCGTCTGACTACAAAGTGTTGTTCCTGCAAGGCGGTGCGAGCCAGCAGTTCGCCCAGATCCCGCTGAACCTGCTGCCGGAAGATGGCACTGCCGACTATATCGACACCGGTATCTGGGGGCAGAAGGCCATTGAAGAGGCTTCCCGTTACGGTCACGTCAATGTGGCGGGCACTGCCAAGCCTTACGACTACTTCGCCATCCCCGGTCAGAACGAGTGGAAGCTGTCGAAAGACGCGGCCTATGTTCACTACGTAGCGAACGAAACCATCGGCGGCCTGGAGTTCGACTGGGTGCCGGAAGTGGGTGATGTTCCGCTGGTGTGCGACATGTCGTCGGACATCCTCTCGCGGCCTATCGATGTGTCCAAGTACGGCATGATCTACGCCGGTGCGCAGAAGAACATCGGCCCGAGCGGCATTCTGGTCAACATCATCCGTGAAGACCTGCTGGGGCGTGCGCGCTCGCTGTGCCCGACCATGCTCAACTACAAGGTCGCGGCCGACAACGGCTCGATGTACAACACGCCGCCGGCCTTCGCCTGGTACCTTTCTGGTCTGGTGTTCGAATGGCTGAAAGAGCAGGGCGGCGTGGCTGCCATGGGCAAGCTCAACGAAGAGAAGAAACGTACCTTGTACGACTTCATCGACGCCAGCGGCCTGTACAGCAACCCGATCAACCTGACTGACCGTTCGTGGATGAACGTGCCGTTCCGTCTGGCTGACGACCGCCTGGACAAGCCATTCCTGGTCGGCGCCGACGAGCGCGGCCTGTTGAACCTCAAGGGCCACCGTTCGGTAGGTGGCATGCGCGCCTCCATCTATAACGCTGTGGATATCCACGCCGTCAAGGCGCTGGTGGCTTACATGGCAGAGTTCGAAAAGGAACACGGCTAATGTCTGAGCAAGAACTCAAGGCCCTGCGCGTACGCATTGACAGCCTGGACGAGAAAGTCCTGGAGTTGATCAGTGAGCGCGCGCGGTGTGCCCAGGAAGTTGCACGGGTGAAGATGGCTTCCCTGGCTGAAGGCGAAGTGCCGGTGTTCTACCGGCCGGAGCGTGAGGCCCAGGTGCTCAAGCGCGTGATGGAACGCAACAAGGGCCCGTTGGGCAACGAAGAGATGGCGCGGTTGTTCCGTGAAATCATGTCTTCGTGCCTGGCGCTGGAGCAGCCGCTGAAAGTGGCTTACCTCGGTCCTGAAGGCACCTTCACCCAAGCCGCGGCCATGAAACATTTTGGCCACGCTGTGATCAGCAAGCCGATGGCGGCGATCGACGAAGTGTTCCGTGAAGTGGCAGCCGGGGCGGTGAATTTTGGCGTGGTGCCGGTGGAAAACTCCACCGAAGGCGCCGTCAACCACACCCTCGACAGCTTCCTTGAGCACGACATGGTGATCTGCGGCGAAGTTGAGCTGCGTATCCACCACCACTTGTTGGTGGGCGAAAACACCAAGACCGACAGCATCAGCCGCATCTATTCCCACGCCCAGTCCCTGGCCCAGTGCCGCAAGTGGCTGGACGCGCACTACCCGAATGTGGAGCGCGTGGCAGTGTCCAGCAACGCCGAAGCGGCGAAGCGGGTCAAGGGTGAGTGGAATTCGGCGGCGATTGCCGGCGACATGGCCGCTGGTCTGTATGGCCTGACGCGCCTGGCCGAGAAAATCGAGGACCGCCCGGATAACTCCACGCGCTTCCTGATGATCGGCAGCCAGGAAGTGCCGCCGACCGGCGACGACAAGACGTCGATCATCGTTTCCATGAGCAACAAGCCTGGCGCGCTGCATGAGCTGCTGGTGCCGTTCCACGACAACGGGATTGACCTGACGCGAATCGAGACACGTCCTTCGCGCAGCGGTAAATGGACTTATGTGTTCTTTATCGACTTCGTCGGCCATCACCGCGACCCACTGGTCAAGGGTGTGCTCGAGAAAATCAGTCAGGAAGCCGTGGCACTCAAGGTGCTGGGCTCTTACCCGAAAGCGGTTTTGTGAGGCTTTAACATGAGTGGCAACTTCCTCGCCCTGGCACAGCCGGGCGTGCAACAACTGTCGCCTTACGTTCCGGGCAAGCCTGTGGACGAGCTGGCGCGTGAGTTGAACCTGGATCCGTCGAAGATCGTAAAACTGGCCAGTAACGAAAACCCGATGGGCCCAAGCCCCAAGGTATTGGCTGCGATTCGTGACGCGCTGGCTGAGCTGACTCGGTATCCGGATGGGAATGGTTTTGAGCTCAAGTCCTTGTTGGCGGAAAAATGCCGCGTTGAGCTGAATCAGGTGACCTTGGGTAACGGCTCCAACGACATTCTTGAGCTGGTCGGGCGTGCCTATCTGGCGCCGGGCCTAAACGCCGTGTTCAGTGAGCATGCGTTTGCGGTCTATCCGATCGTGACCCAGGCCGTGGGCGCTGAAGCTCGCGTGATTCCTGCGAAGGATTGGGGGCATGACCTGCCGGCCATGCTGGCGGCCATCGACGAGCAGACCCGCGTCGTGTTTATCGCCAACCCGAATAACCCGACCGGTACCTGGTTCAGCGCCGAGGTGCTGGACAACTTCCTGCAAGACGTCCCTGAGCACGTGCTGGTGGTGCTGGACGAGGCTTACATCGAGTACGCCGAAGGCAGCGACCTGCCGGACGGCCTGGACTTCCTCGCGGCTTATCCGAACTTGCTGGTCTCGCGTACGTTCTCCAAGGCTTACGGCCTGGCGTCGCTACGGGTCGGCTATGGCTTGTCCACCCCGGTGGTAGCCGATGTGCTGAACCGCGTTCGCCAGCCATTCAACGTCAACAGCCTCGCGCTGGCGGCGGCTTGCGCTGCGGTGCAGGACGCTGAATACCTTGAAGAAGGCCGTCGCCTCAACGAAAGCGGCATGCTGCAGTTGCAGGAAGGCTTCAGTGAGTTGGGCCTGGGTTGGATTCCTTCCAAGGGCAACTTCATTTGTGTCGACCTGGGTCAAGTGGCCGCTCCTGTGTTCCAGGGCCTGTTGCGTGAAGGTGTGATCGTGCGTCCGGTGGCCAATTACGGCATGCCGAACCACTTGCGCATCACCATCGGACTGCCTGCTGAAAACAGCCGCTTCCTCGAGGCGCTGGCCAAGGTTCTGGCTCGTGGTTGATGTCACTGCATTGCAACCTGCTGTGCCTATGATCGGTCGCCTGGTGGTGGTCGGTCTGGGATTGATCGGCGGCTCCTTCGCGAAGGGCCTGCGGGAAAGCGGGCTGTGTGGCGAAGTGGTCGGTGTGGACCTGGACCCGCAGTCGCGCAAGCTGGCGGTGGAGTTGGGCGTGGTGGACCGCTGTGAGGCGGACCTCGCCGTTGCCTGCCAGGGTGCGGATGTCATTCAGTTGGCGGTACCGATCCTGGCCATGGAGAAGTTGCTGACGCTGTTGGCCGGCATGGACCTTGGGCAGGCGATCCTGACCGATGTCGGCAGTGCCAAGGGCAATGTGGTGCGTGCGGCGCGGCTGGCCTTCGGTGGCATGCCTGCGCGCTTTGTGCCCGGGCATCCGATTGCCGGGTCAGAGCAGAGCGGCGTTGAGGCGTCCAATGCGCAGCTGTTCCGTCGCCATAAAGTGATTCTGACGCCGCTGGATGAAACCGATCCTGCGGCATTGGCCGTGGTGGATCGGCTCTGGCGCGAGCTGGGGGCGGATGTCGAGCATATGCAGGTCGAGCGCCACGATGAAGTGTTGGCGGCGACCAGTCACCTGCCACATTTGCTGGCGTTTGGGCTGGTGGATTCGCTTGCCAAGCGCAACGAGAACCTCGAGATTTTCCGTTACGCCGCCGGTGGTTTCCGCGACTTTACCCGGATCGCCGGTAGCGACCCGGTGATGTGGCACGACATATTCCTCGCCAACCGCGACGCAGTTTTGCGCACCCTGGATACGTTCCGCAGCGACCTCGACGCCTTGCGCGACGCGGTGGATGCAGGCGACGGGCATCAGTTGTTGGGCGTGTTCACCCGTGCGCGGGTGGCACGGGAGCATTTCAGCAAGATTCTGGCGCGCCGGGCTTATATGGATGCTGCCGCAAACGCTGATGACCTGGTGTTTCTCGCCAGTCCCGGTGGCCGCTTGAGCGGGCAGATTCGGATGCCTGGGGATAAGTCGATCTCCCATCGTTCGATCATGCTCGGCTCCCTGGCGGATGGCATTACCGAGGTAGAGGGTTTCCTGGAGGGTGAAGATGCCCTGGCGACTTTGCAGGCGTTTCGCGACATGGGTGTAGTGATTGAAGGCCCGCACCATGGGCGCGTCACCATTCACGGGGTTGGCCTGCATGGCTTGAAGCCGGCGCCAGGTCCGATCTATCTCGGTAACTCCGGCACTTCCATGCGGCTGTTGTCTGGCTTGCTGGCGGCCCAGAGCTTTGACAGTGTGTTGACCGGTGATGCCTCGCTGTCCAAGCGCCCGATGAGTCGCGTGGCCAAGCCATTGCGCGAAATGGGCGCGGTGATCGAGACCGGGCCGGAAGGGCGCCCACCTCTGACGATTCGCGGTGGGCAGGCACTTAAAGGTCTGACCTACGCATTGCCGATGGCCAGTGCTCAGGTTAAATCCTGCCTGTTGCTGGCCGGGTTGTATGCCGAGGGTAAAACCTCGATTACCGAGCCGGCGCCGACCCGTGACCATACCGAGCGGATGCTGCGTGGTTTTGGTTATCCGGTGGAGGTGGCGGGTGCTACGGCTTCGGTCGAGTCCGGTCACGCTCTGACTGCTACGCATATCGAAGTGCCCGGGGATATTTCCTCTTCGGCGTTCTTCCTGGTGGCGGCGTCGATTGCCGAAGGCTCCGAGCTGTTGCTTGAGCATGTGGGCATCAATCCGACCCGTACCGGAGTGATTGATATCCTGCGGCTGATGGGCGCGGATATCACCCTGGAAAACCAGCGGGAAGTGGGTGGCGAGCCTGTTGCTGATTTGCGTGTTCGCGCGGCGCCGTTGAAGGGGATCGAGATTCCCGAAGCGTTGGTTCCGCTGGCTATCGATGAGTTTCCGGTGCTGTTCGTGGCTGCGGCATGCGCCGAAGGCCGAACGGTATTGCGCGGGGCAGAGGAGTTGCGGGTCAAGGAGTCCGATCGGATTCAGGTCATGGCCGACGGTCTGCTCGCCCTGGGCGTGAAGTGTGAACCGACACCTGATGGGATTATCATCGACGGTGGCGTGATAGGCGGCGGCGAAGTGCATGCCCATGGCGACCACCGGATTGCCATGGCTTTCAGCGTGGCCTCCCTGCGAGCGGCTGCGCCGATTCGTATCCATGACTGTGCCAACGTGGCTACGTCTTTTCCGAATTTTCTTACACTGTGTGCCCAAGTCGGCATTCGTGTTGCCCAAGAGGCTCAATTGTGAATATCAAAGCACCGGTGATTACCATCGACGGGCCAAGTGGCTCGGGCAAAGGCACGATCGCCGGCATCCTGGCCAAGCGCCTGGGCTGGTGCCTGCTGGACTCCGGGGCGCTGTACCGCTTGCTGGCCTTCGCCGCACGCAACCATGGCGTCGACCTGACCAACGAAGAATCGCTGAAGCTGCTGGCTGCGCATCTTGACGTGCAGTTCGTCGGGGCGACGGAAGGTCATCCCCAGCGCATCATCCTGGAAGGGGACGATGTGACCGACGACCTGCGCAACGAGCAAGTCGGTTCCTGGGCTTCCCAGGTCGCCGCATTGCCGGCGGTGCGCGACGCTTTGCTGCAGCGCCAGCGGGCTTTCCAGGAACCGCCGGGTCTGGTGGCTGACGGCCGCGACATGGGCACGGTGGTGTTTCCCGAGGCGCCGCTGAAGATTTTCCTGACTGCCAGTGCCGAGGAGCGGGCCCGCCGCCGTTACTTGCAGTTGAAGGGCAAAGTCGATGGTGTTAGTCTGTCGAGTCTGCTAGATGAGATCCGTGCACGCGATGAGCGTGATACCCAGCGTGCGGTAGCCCCGCTCAAGCCGGCGGCTGACGCCATACAGCTGGATTCCACGGAGTTGTCCATCGAGCAGGTGCTGGAACGCATCTTGAGTGAAATCGCCATTCGCGATATCACCGGGTGACCAAGAAGGCCGCAGGGGACCAGTCATAGTCCTGTGGTGCTTCTTTTAATTGAAACTGACCCACACCGTCTGGGGTGTGGAGATGGGCGTATTCTTCGCCCTTATCAACAGGAATTAAAATGAGCGAAAGCTTTGCGGAACTCTTTGAAGAAAGCCTAAAAACCCTGAACCTTCAGGCAGGCTCCATCATCACCGGTGTTATCGTTGATATCGATTACCAAGCTCGCTGGGTAACCGTTCACGCTGGTCTGAAGTCTGAAGCTCTGATCCCGCTGGAACAGTTCTACAACGATGCTGGTGACCTGACTATCAATGTCGGTGACGAAGTTCACGTTGCTCTGGACTCGGTTGAAGACGGTTTCGGTGAAACCAAGCTGTCCCGTGAAAAAGCCAAGCGCGCTGAATGCTGGATTGTTCTCGAAGCAGCCTTCGCAGCTGAAGAAGTGGTCAAGGGCGTTATCAACGGTAAGGTTAAAGGCGGCTTCACTGTCGACGTTAACGGCATCCGTGCGTTCCTGCCAGGTTCTTTGGTCGACGTTCGTCCTGTGCGCGACACCACGCACCTGGAAGGCAAAGAACTCGAATTCAAGGTCATCAAGCTCGACCAGAAGCGCAACAACGTTGTCGTTTCCCGTCGCAGCGTCCTGGAAGCAGAGAACTCCGCCGAGCGTGAAGCTCTGCTGGAATCCCTGCAGGAAGGCCAACAAGTCAAAGGTATCGTCAAGAACCTCACCGATTACGGCGCATTCGTCGATCTGGGTGGCGTCGATGGCCTGCTGCACATTACCGACATGGCTTGGAAGCGTATCAAGCATCCATCGGAAATCGTCAACGTTGGCGACGAGATCGATGTCAAGGTTCTGAAGTACGATCGTGAGCGCAACCGTGTCTCCCTGGGCTTGAAGCAGCTGGGCGAAGATCCATGGGTCGCTATCAAGGCTCGTTACCCAGAAAGCACTCGCGTCACCGCGCGTGTTACCAACCTGACCGACTACGGCTGCTTCGCAGAGCTGGAAGAAGGCGTGGAAGGCCTGGTACACGTTTCCGAAATGGACTGGACCAACAAAAACATCCACCCTTCGAAAGTCGTACAAGTCGGCGACGAAGTGGAAGTTATGGTTCTGGACATCGACGAAGAGCGTCGTCGTATCTCCCTCGGCATCAAGCAGTGCAAATCTAACCCATGGGAAGATTTCTCTGGCCAGTTCAACAAGGGCGATAAAATCTCCGGCACCATCAAGTCGATCACCGATTTCGGTATCTTCATTGGTCTGGACGGCGGCATCGACGGCCTGGTTCACCTGTCCGACATCTCCTGGAACGAAGTTGGCGAAGAAGCTGTTCGTCGTTTCAAGAAGGGCGACGAACTGGACACCGTTATCCTGTCGGTTGACCCAGAGCGCGAGCGCATCTCCCTGGGTATCAAGCAACTGGAAAGCGATCCGTTCTCCGAGTACGTTCAAGAGAACGACAAAGGCGCAATCGTTAAAGGCATCGTGAAGGAAGTTGACGCTAAAGGCGCCATCATCACTCTGGCCGACGATATCGAAGCGACTCTGAAAGCCTCCGAAATCAGCCGTGACCGCGTTGAAGACGCGCGCAACGTTCTGAAAGAAGGCGAAGAAGTAGAAGCCAAGATCATCAGCGTTGACCGCAAGAGCCGCGTAATCCAGCTCTCCATCAAGTCGAAAGACGATGCTGAAGAGAAAGAAGCCATCCAGAGCCTGCGCGACAAGCCAGCTACCTCTGAGCCTTCTGCTGGTCCTACCACTCTGGGCGACCTGCTGCGTGCACAAATGGAAAAGCAGAACTAAGTTCTGTCAGACCATAGAAAAAGGGCGACTTCGGTCGCCCTTTTTTGTGCCTGGGATTTGGTGTTGTGTGCTGCGTCGCCTTGGCGTTCTGCGGCTGGAGCGCTGTCGTCACGCTGGCAGCACATTCGCGCTTGTAGGCTCTATCTGGCAGTGATCGCGCTGGAGTGGCTTCAGTGAGGCTGAGCGAGGGCTGGCTGCCGTGGGGTGCAATGCCTGCTCTCTTCGAGTTACACCCCAAGTCTTTGAATATAAGTCAATACATGGGCTGTTCAAATTCCTCCGGTCATGCTAAAACCTTCGAAGCGCTTTTCCTAGCTGCTTGAAAAAGAAGGGAAAAATATGACGAAGTCGGAGTTGATCGAACGAATTGTCACCCATCAAGGGCTGCTCTCATCCAAAGATGTGGAGCTGGCCATCAAGACCATGCTTGAACAGATGTCACAGTGCCTGGCTACCGGCGATCGGATTGAGATTCGTGGGTTTGGTAGCTTTTCGCTGCATTATCGGGCGCCTCGTGTGGGGCGTAACCCGAAGACTGGTCAGTCTGTCAGTCTCGACGGCAAATTTGTGCCTCACTTCAAGCCGGGCAAGGAATTGCGGGATCGGGTGAACGAAGACGAGGAAGAAGGCGTCTGAGTGTTTTTGGGGTAGGAGAAGGTTATGCGTGGGGTTAAGCGCGTTGCAGTTGTGCTGGCGGTGCTGATTGTTGCTTTGGTGGTGGTGGCATTTGTGCTGGAGAATCAACAGGGCGTGTCTCTCTCGTTCTTGGGGTTGGCTACTGGGCAAATGCCGGTGTCGGTTTTCGTCGTGCTGGCTTTGATCGTTGGGATGTTATTGGGGCCGTTGTTGAGGGTCTTGGTCCTTCGTCGGCGCTCTAAACCGGTCTCAGTCGTACGGGGCTGAGGTTTCGATTGCTGAGCGGGATTTATGACCGTTTGTCAGAAAATCTGTTTTTTATTCCTCTATCGTTTTGTGTTGATGTGGACGCGTTTTCGCTTGCAAGCCAGAGGTATCGTCCACTGTTAGCTTGTTTCTTTGAGCTTCCTTTCTTTCTCATGCTTCCAGAACGAGCTCTGCCAGGCTTACCCTTAAACGATCAGGATATCTCCTACAGACATGTCAAGACTTGTAATGTGTCAGAGAGATGGCAGAATGCAATCTGTTCTCGATAACGGGCATTTTGTGCGCTCACAATTCGGCAGAGACGCTGGGTTTTGGCGGTCATCCAATTACAATAAAAACGCACAATCTTGTCTGCATAACGAGCCCGCAGTTTCTCTTTGAAGGCAGGTTTTTGTTGTGAGTAGTAGTTTCCGCGCTCCGTCCCTCCCCGCCCCTATGTCCGATGAAGTAGACTTGGTGGCGATTGTCAAGGCCCTTTGGCAGCAACAAAGATTGTTGGCCGCATCTGTAATGGTTGGGCTGTTATTTGCAGGTATTGGTATTTTCATATCGACCCCTGAGTATCAAGTTAGCAGTGTTCTTCGGCCCGCCGCGCTTAATGAGCTAGATGCATTAAACCGTTCAGAAATATATAGCCTTCCTCCCACTGAGGCCTTGAGCAAATTAGGTGCTTCGCTGGAATCTTACGAGACGCGTTTGGAGTTCTTTCGTTCAAATCAGAAGCTTTTTGAGGCATTTGTAAGACCGGGTCGTACACTAGAGCAAAGCTTTGAGGCGTTTAATCATGACTCAGTTAGTATCATTCTTCCCGACCACAATAAGTCGGATTCGTTGAGTGCGTATGTAAAAATTCAGCTTAATTATCCGCAGGGCGTTGATGGCGTTTCTATTCTTAATGGGTTCGTTGATTATGCAGTGGTCAAAGAGCGTGCTTTGATAGGTTCAGATTTAAATGTTATTGTAAGTAACAGATTAAACGAACTCAAGGGCAAGTTGGCGGCGGCGCGAGCAGCATATGAAACTGAAAAAGAGGCAAAAATAGTTTCGTTGTTGGAGGCGGATAGCTTATCGCGTGCGAGGTTGGACGATGAACTACGCGCATTGCGTACGCAGTTGAAGACCGAGCGTGGTGATCGGGTTTCTCAACTGAATGAGGCCATTTCCATAGCACGAAAATTGGGAATAAGAAAACCGTCGACACCTTCATCAATGTCGGAATCTGAGCCTTATGGCGCGAATAGCATTATGCGCACGGAGGTTAATAGTCAGCAAAATCCAATGTATTTTTTGGGGGTGGATGCATTGGAGGCGGAGCGAAATGCTTTGCTGCAGCGTAAATCTGATGATTTTGCGACGAATCGAATCGCCCAAATTGCGAAAGAGCTTGCGCTGTTGAAGAGCAATCGAGAGGTCGAGGTGCTGAAAAAGCGCGAAAATGAGGATCTGTTTCTTAGTGGCGTTCAGCCAATACGTGCTGAAATCGCACGGTTGAAGAGCCTGAATCTCGATATGAGTAGCTTAAAGCTTGTGACTGTTGATAAGCAGGCCCTCGAACCGTTGAGCCCCATCAAGCCGCAAAAAACGTTGATTGTGGTGCTCGGTATGGTCTTTGGCCTAATGGCAGGGGTGGGTATCGCGCTGACGCGTCATTTTTTTAAGCCGCGAGGATAGAGTTCTCTAGGGTGGGGGCGCCCTTTGGTGTGCGTGCCTTAACACAACGGGTATGACGTTTATATAGTGTTTTTCTTGGTTGTGGTCTTTTTTGATAAGGTGTGGTAATTAAAGCTGTCTTTATTCGCTTGTCACAGGTTTGTGCGGCAGAACACGTTTAGCGTGCTTTCTTTTTTTGTGAATTCATAAGGCTCGAATGGGTCGAAATGGAATTAGAACGCTTTTTAGCTCCAGGGTGTGATCGATGAGTTTGATAAAATGGATAGATTTTCAAATACTAGGAGACAGCCGCGGTAGCCTAGTCTCGATTGAGCAGGGGGAAGTCATTCCTTTCGACATCAAGCGTGTCTACTACATCTATCGCACAGGTGAAGGTGTTAGTAGAGGGTTTCATGCCCATTACACTCTGAAGCAAGTTGCAATTTGCGTAGCCGGTAGTTGTCGTATGGTGCTGGACAATGGCACCACACGCGAGGAGGTAGTCCTCGACTGTCCCACTAAAGGAATTTTGATTGAAGGGATGACGTGGCGTGAAATGCACGAGTTCAGTGAAAATTGTGTACTATTAGTATTGGCAAGCGAACACTATGATGAATCGGACTACATTAGAAACTACGACGCTTTTATAGATGTCGCTAAGAGTAGGTGATAATTTGTTAAGTCTAGTGGATTATACCGAAGATTTTTTAGTGTTGAGTGGTGTCTGGTTGCGCGACCCAGAGATAAAAACATTAACGCAGACGCCTGACTTTACTGATGAGCAACAGCTCGAGTTTTTCTTAGGCTTAGCTGACAGGTCTGACTACCTCATTTATGGCGTGCTTTATAATGGGGAAAGGATAGGTGCGGCAGGCCTGAAAAATATCTCCGGCAGGAGTGCCGAGTACTGGGGGTACATCGGTGTCAAAGAGCTCTGGGGGAAGAAGCTAGGTCAGGAGATGGTTAATGGTATTCTGCAAATCGCCGGTCGACGAGGGCTAGAGAACGTTAACTTGAAAGTCTCCATAGAAAATATGCGTGCAATAAAATTGTATACGCGATTAGGGTTTGATGTAATCAATAGTTCGGATGGCTTACATTGCATGCAGATAAAAGTAGGTGGCGGTCAAAATGTTTGAAATAAAACGATATGACTCGGCCCTTGTAAGCGATTGGAACTTCGTTGTTGAAAACTCAAAAAATGGGAATTTTCTTCATCTGACAAACTACTTTAAATATCACGAAGATCGATTTCATGATGCGTCTTTGATTGTTTATAAAAAAAATAAACCTGTTGCTGTGTTTCCGTCTAATAAGGTTGATGGAGTTGTTTATAGTCATTCTGGGCTTAGTTATGCCGGTTTGATATATGGTAAAGAATTGAGCTGTAAGAGCGTTTTAGATATTTTTGAAAGCATCATCGAACATTATCGTGTGTCCAGTGTTGTAAAAATTATCTATAAGTGCATTCCTGACGTGTTCAGTCGTTATCCTTCGGGAGAGGATCTCTATGCACTTTTTCGTCATAATGCAACGCTGATTCGTCGAGACGTTTCCTCGGTAATTGAATTGTCGGCCGTTCCAAAGTTATCCGATTCAAGGAAGTGCGTTATTAGGAAAGCCGAAAAAAATGACGTCACATTTTGTTCTGGTGTGGATGTTGAAGCATTTTATGGTTTATTAACCTCCGTCTTGGCGAAGTTTTCTGTTGTGCCTGTTCATACGCTAGCGGAGCTTAATACCTTAATTGATCGCTTTCCGAGTAATATCAAAGTTTTCGGTGCTGTTAAGGATGGTGAACTGCTGTCTGGTGCTCTAGTTTATGATTTTGGGCATATTGTTCATACTCAGTACTTGGGGGCAAGCGACGAAGGGCGAAAAGTCGGGGCCTTGGATTTCGTCTTAAATGAATTAGTCAGTAAAGTTTACAGCAATAAGAAATATTTTAGCTTTGGGATTTCTACTGAAAACGGCGGCCGTTATTTAAACGAAGGCTTGATAGCTCAGAAAGAAGGATTTGGTGCTCGAGCTGTTGTTCACGACTTTTATGAGATCAAAATTTAATGATTAGCTTTCTGGACCTGAAAAAACTGAACGCGTCCATCGGACAAGAACTAGCCGACGCTTGTAAACGTGTTATTGACTCCGGTTGGTATATTGCGGGCAAAGAGCTATCGAATTTTGAAACATCGTTTTCTGAGTATTGCGGCGTCAAGCATACTGTCGGCGTGGCCAATGGGTTAGATGCCTTAATCCTAACATTTCGAGCTTGGAAAGAGCTTGGCAAGCTCAATGATGGGGATGAGGTTATTGTCCCTGCAAACACCTATATTGCCAGTGTCTTGGCTATTACAGAGAACAAGCTAACGCCTGTTTTTGTTGAGCCTGACGGCCATACTTATAACCTCTGTCCAGTAGGCGTTGAACAAGCTATTACGCCTAAAACAAAAGCCATACTGGCGGTGCATCTATACGGCCAATTAGCCGATATGGAGCAGCTCTCGAGAATTGCTACACGGCACAATTTAATATTACTCGAAGATTCTGCCCAATCTCATGGTGCCGCCTTGTATGGGAAACGTGCCGGGAACTGGGGAGATGCGTCAGGTTTCAGTTTCTATCCAGGTAAAAATCTCGGCGCGCTTGGTGACGCGGGGGCTATAACAACTAATGACGACGAGTTGGCTCAGGTGCTTCGAGCATTGCGCAATTACGGATCGCATGAGAAATACAAAAATTTGTATAAAGGCGTCAATAGCCGTTTAGATGAAATTCAAGCAGCCATGCTGAGCGTTAAGCTGAAATATCTAGATGCGCAGACTTTCCGACGTAGAAAAGTCGCACAGATTTATATGAGCAACCTTAAAAATGAGCAATTGGTATTGCCCCTCCCACACGGTGTCAATCCTGTAGACTTAGAAAGTCACGTTTGGCATTTGTTTGTAGTGCGCTGCAAGCGCAGAGATGAACTGCAAAAGCATTTGTATGAACGCGGTGTGCAAACCCTTATTCACTATCCAATTGCGCCGCATAAGCAGGGCGCTTATCCCGAGTTCAATGATTACTCTTTCCCACTCACAGAGTCCATTCATGATGAGATTTTGAGCTTGCCCATGAGCCCGGATCTCACGGATGAAGAGGCGTTAGCCGTTGTCGCGGCATGCAATAGCTTTTCAGAAAATGGTTAGTCTATATGACGCTCGTTAAAACTAGCCTTTTGAATGGCATTGCGGTACTCGTAAAAATGATTACCTTGCTGGGTCTTAATAAGATCCTGGCATTATATGTCGGACCGTCGGGTTATGCGGCGATGGGGCAGTTTCAAAACGCCGTTCAGATGATTACCACTTTCGCCAGTGGTGCTATTAATACGGGCGTTACTAAATACACGGCTGAGCATTTCGATTCGCCCGAGAAGCAGCGGACACTTTGGAGGACGGCAGGAACGCTTTCCCTGGGCGCTTCGATTTTTACAAGTATGCTAATTGTTATATTTAATGAGCAGTTGGCTGAGTTTTTTTTGAATGATAAAAAATACGGTGGAGTCTTTCTGTGGTTTGGAGCGACATTAACGTTTTTTACACTTAACGCGCTTCTACTTGCAGTTTTAAATGGCAAAAAAGAGGTCTCGCGTTATGTTATTGCTAATATTGTTGGGAGCTGTTTTGCCTTAGTGGTTACAGCGTTTATGGCGATGATGAAGGGCTTATACGGTGCCCTTGTGGCGTTGGCTATTTATCAATCGTTGAGTTTCATTATTACTCTTTTTATCTCCTATCGAGCATCCTGGTTTAAATACTCCTATTTCTTTGGTGCGATTGACCGAAAGGTAGCGATGAACCTTGCCAAATTCAGTGCGATGGCATTGGTGTCCGCGCTGTGTGTGCCGATCAGTCATGTGATGGTTCGTACTTACTTGACTAGTGAGTTTGGTCAAGTGAGCGCAGGTTATTGGGAAGCCATGTTTAGATTCAGCTCTGCCTACTTGATTGTATTAACGTCAACGTTGAGTGTTTATTTGCTACCGAGGCTCTCCGAGCTGAAATCCCTGCGGGAGGTAAGTTTTGAAGTTAGATATGTGTATAAGTTTGTACTTCCTGCCGTAGTTGTAATGGGAGTGTGTATATATTTTTTGAGAGGGTTAATTGTATCACTTCTGTTTTCCAGCGAATTTTCTCCTATGGAGAATTTGTTTTTTTGGCAGTTGGTAGGTGATTTCATGAAAGTAGGGAGTTGGGTGCTGGGCTATGTGATGATTAGCCGTGCGCAATTTAAGGGTTTCGTCGGGTGTGAGATTGTTTTTTCGTTTAGCTTTGTTTTATTGACTGCGTTGCTGGGCAGCTATTATGGGTTGATGGGGGTCGTACTGGCACATGCGTTAAATTATTTTGTCTACTGGCTAGTTGTAAGTATCTTAGTTTTTAAGCGGAATTGGTTTGTGCAGAGGTCAGCGAATGTCAGCGAAAGTTAGTGTCATGGTTCCAGTTTATAATGCCGAGCGTTATATAAGAGAGTGTCTTGATTCTTTATTTAGTCAGGACTACGAAGATTTTGAGGTGGTTGTCTCTGATGATGCCTCCAGTGATGGTACGCAACAAATACTCCAAGAGTACGCAGATAAGTACAGTAATATGATTCTTTTTCTAAATCAAAAGAATTTAGGTATTACTGATAACTGTGATCAAATATTCAAAGCGTGCTCTGGAGACTATATCGCTTTATTTGCTGGTGATGATGTTATGCTGCCTGGGAAGTTAAGGTTTCAGGTTGAGTATATGCAGCAACACCAAGACATATCCATGACCTATCATTCCGTCGAAATATTTAACTCTGATAACGGTGTGATCATTGGTGTTACCAACTTGGTGTCAAGTGATGAGACGAATAACTCGGCGGATATTATAAAAAAAATGGGCATTGCAGGGCCTATGAGTATTATGGCTCGTACATCCGCTGTGCCAAAAGATATTTACAAAACCAAAGTAAAATACATCAGTGACTGGCTGTTCCAGATTGAAGCTTCAATGGCGGGTCGAGTTGTCTTGCTGCCGGGAGTATGGTGTAGATATAGAAAGTACGGTACGAATAATGGAAAAGACCTCTCTCGATACATTCATGAATTTGAAGAGGTTATTAATTACGTTAAAGGGAAGTATAGTCAAAATGCTGAGTTGGTTGAAGCTTGTGAGCAAGGGCTTTCTCGATTTTTGGCGGGTGAAGCATTTCGAAATATTCAAGCAGGTGACGTTAAACTTGCGCGCATTAATCTGCGACGTGCGATTCAATTAGATAAAAAAATTATCTATATTGTAGCCTATATAGTGTCTTTTGTGCCTTTTATTTCCCGCTTTGTAAAGGGGGTAAAACACTCGTTGAAAAAAGTTTTAAATAAGTTGGGCTGGTTATGAAAGCATCTCTTATAATAAATCGCAAGGATCTTATTTTCAGATGTGCATATCTGGTATTTGTACTCTATATGTTTCATATGGTCAGGGGTGTATTTTCAGTTTACCCACTTCTCGTGCTCTGTCTCTGCTTGTTTGTCTCGGGGTGGGCGCTGGTCAGAAGTTCCACCAGTCAAGTAGATATTAATGGACTATTGCTTGTCGGCTGTTTGGTGGTGTACTCGTTGTTAGTAATTCCTGTTATATCATTTATTAGATATCCTGAAGAATTGACCGCCACCGCGATGGCGAGGTTTGTTTTTATATTGCCGGTGCTGTTGTTGGCGCTGGGGTTTTCTGATGTTCAGCAACTTCGAAAGATTTTGAAGTTTTACGTGTTTTTTTTACTTTTATGCAGTTTTTCTGTGTTTTATCAAATTAAATTTGGCGCAGTTTCCTGGTTTGCGGAGGCATCCTACCGGGACGGTTTAGTACGCTATTCATCATTGGCAGGCAGCTTGACGATTTTAGGCGTCGCAGGTGGGTTGGCGCTACCATTTGCATATTTTTTGATTGACAATAAGATTGTAAAATATACAGTTTTAGTTTTTATCGCGATTGGAATGTTAGTGTCTCTGCAGAAAGCTGCAGTGATTAATCTTGTCATCTTTTCAGCTTTGGTATTTTGGTCGTTATTGCGCAGGGGAAAGATAGGTCTTGTCCTGTTGTTAGTCAGTGGGATCGCGTCATTCGTCGCGCTTTTATATTACTTTGATGTTAGCTATGCGGTCTCTGTGGTTAATAACGTTTTTAGGGTTGGGGCAACAGACGAAGTTCATTCAGATTATTCTATATCTGAAAGTATTGTCTCCAGACTCTGGGGGCTGCCCTCCGTTGTCTTGGACTTTCATGGACCTTTCTCATTAATTTTTGGGGTGGGTCTTGCGGGAGGGGCTGGTGTATTTGGCAATGAGGAATTTCCAATGTCACACAATGCCTTTCTCGACTACCTGTTTATTGGTGGTGTGCCTTACCTTCTGATTTCAATAATCGCAATTGGCTACGCAATTAGAGGTTGTATTGCCTGTATCCGGTGCGACTACTCCAACCAGGCTGTCCATCGGTCCTGTCTCTGGTTTTTCGTGCTTTTTTTAGCTAATATGCCGTTTGCATCCGGGATGCAGTTTCAGCCGGTTCTGGGTGGTGCGTTCTATGCCATTTTAGGTTGGTACTTAGCCGTTCCCAAAAAAATGATGGTTCGTAGAATTAAAAAATGATATCGGAGGTTTTGTGTTTTCAGGTAAGAAACTATTAATTAGCGGCGGCACTGGCTCGTTTGGAAACGCCGTGCTAAAGCGTTTTTTAGATACCGATATTGCTGAAATTCGCATTTTCAGTCGCGATGAGAAAAAGCAAGATGATATGCGTAAGCGTTACAATAGCGCGAAGCTTAAGTTTTATATCGGCGACGTGCGCGACTATCAGAGTGTGTTGAACGCCACTCGGGGAGTAGACTATATTTTTCACGCGGCGGCGCTTAAACAAGTGCCGTCGTGCGAGTTTCATCCGATGGAGGCTGTTAAAACCAACGTTGTTGGTACTGACAACGTACTTGAGGCCGCGATCCAAAACGAAGTAAAGCGAGTCGTATGCCTCAGTACTGACAAGGCTGTTTACCCTATTAACGCAATGGGTATATCCAAGGCTATGATGGAAAAAGTCATGGTGGCTAAGTCACGAAACGTAGACGAAAGCAAAACTGTCATTTGTGGTACTCGATATGGCAACGTGATGGCGTCCCGAGGGTCTGTTATTCCGTTGTTTATCGAGCAAATTCGAGCTGGCAAAGCGTTATCTATTACTGATCCGAACATGACTCGGTTCATGATGACGCTAGGTGATGCTGTCGATCTTGTTCTCTATGCATTTCAGCACGGCAACAATGGTGATCTTTTCGTGCAGAAGGCACCCGCAGCCACAGTGGCGACATTGGCTAAAGCGCTGACAGTAATGATGGGGCTTCCTGAGCATCCTATTCAGGTCATAGGTACCCGTCATGGTGAAAAACTATATGAAGCGCTTCTGAGTCGTGAAGAGATGGCTTGCGCGGAGGACCGTGGGGATTATTTCCGCGTACCGCCTGATTTGCGTGATTTAAACTACAGCAAATTTGTTGAGGAGGGCGAGGAAAGGATTTCCACGATGGAGGACTACAACTCTCATAATACAGAGCGGCTAGACGTTGAAGGAATGCAAGAATTGCTGCTGAGGCTTGAGTTCATGCGTGCAATCCAGCGTGGCGAATTTGTCACCCCTGAGGAGTAAGTCATGAGGGTACTCATCACAGGCGTGCAGGGTTTCGTAGGCAAGAATCTTAACGCGCACTTGCAGGAGCGTCAGGATGTTGAGGTCTTGCAGTTTTCGCGTGAGGACAGCATTTCGACGCTGAAAGAGATGCTTTTCCAGGCCGATTTTGTATTTCATTTGGCCGGTGTCAATCGTCCGAAAAACCCTGACGAGTTTAAAACCGGTAACACGGATCTCACACGTGCGGTGTGTGACGGTATCATCGCTAGTGGTAGGAAAATTCCGGTACTTTATACGTCGTCCAGTCAGGCAGAGCTGGATAACGTCTATGGTGTCAGTAAGCTGGCTGCTGAACACGCGCTGGTTGAGTTAGAGACAGAGCACGGTGTCCCCGTGAATATTTTCCGTTTGCCAAATGTGTTTGGTAAGTGGGCTCGCCCTAATTACAACTCGGCAGTTGCGACGTTCTGTAACAATATTGCCCGTTATCAGCCGATTCAGATTAATAATCCAGATACGGCTATCACGTTGGTGTATATCGACGACGTTATCTCTTATTTTATTGCAGTGATGGACGGCAAGCTGTCTGGAAAACCTTTCGTAGAGGTAAAGCCCACTTATGAAATAACGGTGGCTTCGCTTGCTGCACAACTAGTAGCGTTTCGGGATAGCCGTGAGACGCTAATCACAGAAGCGGTTGGCACCGGGCTCGTTCGCGCCCTCTATTCTACTTATCTCAGTTATGTGCCGCCCGAGCGTTTTACCTATGATATTCCCAAGTATGAGGACTCACGCGGTGTCTTCGTGGAAATGCTCAAGACCCCAGACGCTGGGCAGTTTTCCTATTTTACTGCGCACCCTGGGATCACGCGGGGTGGTCATTATCATCACTCAAAAACCGAAAAGTTTTTGGTGATCAAAGGTCAAGCGTGTTTCCGATTCCGGCATATCGTATCGGGGGAATTTTACGAGTTGTTCACGACGGGGGAAAAAGCTGAAATCGTGGAAACTGTGCCGGGATGGACCCACGATATTACTAACGTTGGGCGTGACGAAATGATTGTCATGTTGTGGGCTAACGAAATCTTTGATCGTGAGCACCCTGATACTTATGCACTGCCCGTGGGCACTGAAGCCTAAATGCACGTTCCAGTTGAGACAGTCATGAAAAAAATGAAAGTTGTAACGGTAGTGGGCACTCGGCCCGAGATTATTCGTCTGTCGCGAGTCATTGATTCGCTCGACAGGCATTGTGACCATGTGTTGGTCCATACCGGGCAAAACTATGACTATGAACTCAACGAAATTTTTTTTCAGGATTTGGGCATCCGTAAACCGGATTACTTTCTTAACGCAGCGGGCGTAAGCGGTGCGCAGACTATCGGCAATGTGATTATTGCTGTTGATGGAGTATTGGCGGAAGTGCAGCCGGAGGCGTTGCTTGTTCTAGGTGATACCAACAGTTGTATGGCGGTCATTCCGGCCAAGCGCCGCAAGATCCCTACGTTTCACATGGAAGCAGGCAATCGTTGCTTTGATATGCGGGTACCGGAAGAGATTAATCGACGAATCGTTGACCATACCGCCGATATCAATCTAACTTACAGCACTATCGCGCGCGATTACCTGTTAAGGGAAGGGTTGTCGCCAGACATGGTGATCAAGACTGGGAGCCCGATGTTCGAGGTACTCACTCACTATCGTTCGGGCATCGATGCCTCGGATGTCTTAGAGCGTCTGGGTCTGCAGTACGGCAAATTTTTTGTCTTCAGTGCGCACCGCGAAGAAAATATCGACTCAGATAAAAACTTCCTCAAACTGGTAGACGTGCTGAATACTGTTGCTGCTCACTTCGGGCTTCCCGTCATCGTATCGACTCATCCCAGGACACAGAAGCGGGTGGACACGATGGGCGTTTCTTTCCACAAAAATGTACAACTGCTCAAGCCACTGGGTTTCAAGGATTACAACAAGTTGCAACTTTCCGCCAAGGCGGTGTTGTCGGACAGCGGGACGATCAATGAAGAGTCTTCCATCCTAAACTTCCCAGCCTTGAATATTCGCGAAGCGCATGAGCGCCCGGAGGGTATGGAAGAAGCAGCGGTCATGATGGTCGGGCTGGAGGTTGAACGTGTCCTTCAGGGTCTAAATATTCTGGAAAGTCAGGGGGCGGGAGACAATCGAACCCTGCGCCTCGTTGAGGATTACAGCATGCCGAACGTGGCGGAGAAAGTTACTAGGATTATCCATAGCTATACGGATTACGTGAATCGGATTGTCTGGAAACGCTACTGACGAGTTATTTCAATGCCTGATAAAAAGCTGAACATTCTGGTAGTGACACAGTATTTTTGGCCAGAAAACATGCGCATCAATGATCTCGTTCGGGACTTGTCCGAGAAAGGGCATGCTGTCACTGTCTTGACCGGGCTTCCTAACTATCCGGAAGGCAGTGTCTTCGAGCGTTACCGTGCGCAGCCAGATAGTTTTATGGAGTATTCAGGTGCGAAAATTGTTCGTGTCCCGTTGATCACCCGTGGCAAACGGAGCATCAGCTTGATATTGAACTATCTATCTTTTTTTGCCGCAGCTTCAACCATGGGAGTATGGAAGTTGCGGGGTAAAAAGTTTGATGCGGTTTTTGTTTACGCAGTATCGCCCATCATGGCGGCAATACCGGCCTTGGTGATTGGGCGATTGAAAAAAGCGCCTGTGTTCATCTGGGTTCTGGATTTATGGCCTGAAACTCTTCGGGCCGTTGGTGTGTTGCGTCACCCTGGGCTGCTGGCGATTGTAGGGAAGATGGTCTCCTGGATTTATAACCGAGCGGACTATCTTCTGCTGCAATCCCACGGTTTTCTTGAAAACGTGAAGGGTTATTGCACCAAGGCAATTGCTCCCGAGCGTTTGGTTTATTTCCCTAGTTGGGCCGAGGATGATTTTTCCGGAGCAGAGCCTTCGCCTTCGCTTCTACTCGCGCGTGACGACGCGGTGTTTACTGTTTTGTTTGCGGGCAACCTAGGCGAGGCTCAGGACCTTCCCACGGTTATCGAGGCGGCGCAAGAATTATCCGATAAAGTCTCTGTACGTTGGGTGATTGTGGGTGATGGCCGCATGAGCGACTGGCTTGCAGGTCAGGTGAGAGCTCGACAATTGGACAACGTCCTGTTACTGGGGCGCCACCCCTTGGAAGAAATGCCAGCATTATTCGCGTGTGCCGATGCACTACTAGTTTCTCTGAAGACGAACGACGTATTCGAGAAAACCATTCCCGGAAAGGTCCAGGCCTATTTGGCTTCTGGTAAGCCGATACTGGGCATGATCAATGGTGAGGCCGCACGTGTTATTGACGAGTCCGGTGCGGGCTTGTCGTGTCCATCGGGCGATGCCACTGCACTCGCGCGCATAACGCTTGAATTAGTGGGCACGAGCGCAGATCAACGCACGCGTATGGGCGATTTCGGCCGTAAGTACTATCTGGATAATTATTCAAAGCCAGCATTGTTGGCTCGTCTGGAACAGTTATTTCGCGATGCAACGTTACGTAAAGGACGCCTGTAATGCCGCAATCTGTTTTTTTAACCGGCGCAACCGGTTTTGTTGGCAGCGCCGTGATGCGCCGTTTGGTCGCTGACGGGATCAACGTAAAAGCGGCTGTTCGCAGCGGATCTGATCAAGTTGAGAGCAGCGTGCATGTCGTTCGTTTTGAATCTTTTGAAGCGGCTGACTGGCGCGAACATCTCGTTGGGGTCGACTCAGTGGTGCATTGTGCTGCTCGCGTACACGTGATGAACGATACTGAAACCGATCCGTTGGCGGCGTTTCGCAAAGTGAATGTCGAGGGTACGCTGCACCTAGCGCGGCAAGCCGCGGAAGCTGGCGTTCGACGTTTTGTTTTCATCAGTTCCATCAAAGTAAATGGTGAGGGCACCCAGCCAGGTAAGCCATATACTGCAGATGACCCTGCTGACCCACGCGACCCTTATGGTGTTTCCAAGATGGAAGCAGAGCAGCGTTTGAGGGAGCTGGCCAACCATATGCCAATCGAGGTCGTTATTATTCGGCCGGTATTGGTTTACGGTCCAGGCGTGAAAGCCAACTTCCTGAACATGATGCGCTGGCTGGACAAAGGTATCCCTCTACCCTTTGGCTCTATACACAACACACGCAGCCTGGTTGCGCTGGACAATCTGGTTGACCTGATCCTCATCTCGCGTGTTCATCCTCAAGCAGCTAACCAGACATTTTTGGTCAGCGACGGTGAAGATCTATCGACTACTCAACTTTTACGCCGTATGGCCAAGGCGCTGGGTAAATCGGCGCGGCTTTTGCCAATTCCCAGTTGGATACTTAGCTGCGCCGCCAATGTGCTTGGTAAGCGTTCTTTGTCGCAACGGTTATGTGGTTCGTTGTCTGTGGATATAGATAAAACCCGCTCTTTATTGCAATGGACTCCACCAGTATCCGTGGATAGCGCACTGGAGCGGGCTGCAAAACATTATATGGAATGTGAAAAATAATGACTTATTGGTGGTTGATCGTCGTCGTGGCTCTGCTGTCCTTTGCATTGACTGCGGGATTACGACGTTATGCATTGGCACGCAGCATTATTGATATTCCAAACGCTCGTAGCTCTCACTCGGTGCCTACTCCTCGGGGGGGGGGCGTTGCCATTGTGCTCGCGTTCTTGTTCGCGCTGCCTTTTTTGGGTTGGATGCACGTTGTTGCCTTTGATGTATTGATTGCAGTGGGCGGTGCTGGTGCGTTGATCGCGATCATAGGCTTCATGGACGATCACGGTCACATCGCTGCACGGTGGCGTTTACTAGGGCACTTTGTTGCGTCTGCCTGGGCACTGTTTTGGTTGGGGGGGCTGCCACCTGTAGTGATTTTCGGCATGACCATAAATTCTGGTTTGGCGGGCGGTGTCTTTGCCGCTTTTTATCTGGTATGGATGCTCAATCTGTACAACTTCATGGACGGCATTGATGGCATTGCCAGCGTGGAGGCCATCTGTGTAAGCCTTGGTGCATGCCTGATTTATTGGCTATGTGGCTACGAGGACTTAGTCTGGCTACCTCTCATATTGGCAACGGCAGCCGTAGGGTTTCTTTGCTGGAACTTCCCTCCTGCTCGTATCTTTATGGGCGATGCGGGTAGCGGTTTTCTGGGAATGGTACTCGGCGCGATCTCTATCCAAGCTGCTTGGGCATCCACGCAGTTGCTGTGGGTTTGGTTGATCCTGCTCGGCGTCTTCATTGTGGATGCGACGTTCACCCTCATTCGCAGGCTCATACGGGGTGATAAAGTATACGAAGCGCATCGCAGCCATGCTTATCAGTTTGCATCCCGGCAGTTCGGCAAGCATTTGCCCGTGACTCTGGGGGTAGCGATGCTCAACCTGTTTTGGTTGCTTCCTTTGGCGTTATGCGTGATGTTGCTGGGATTGGACGGGGCAACGGGACTAACTGTTGCCTACGTACCGCTGGTCATCCTGGCGTTCAAGTATCATGCGGGCGCATTGGAAAAAGTAGACACAGCGAGTCCCGGTAACAACTGATGAAGAGTCATGCAGCACGCGTCGAGAGATGTAGTGGAAAATTTTAGGAGCAGTCTGAGGTGGGCAAAGGGGTTATGGAGAAATTACGGGCGTTCTTGGTGGGATTGCCGCGCCGCAAAAAACGACTTATTCAGGTTGCGACAGATGTATTTTTAGTCTGGGCCGCGCTTTGGCTTGCATTTGTCGTACGCCTTGGTATTGATGAGATGGTCAATCCTTTTCTAGATCATTTGTGGTTGTTTTTAGCCGCTCCTATTGTCGCTATTCCTCTCTTTGTTCGTTTTGGCATGTACCGTGCGGTCATGCGATATTTTGGTAACGACGCACTCATAGCAATTATCAAGGCGGTCAGCCTTTCGTCCTTAATTCTTGGCGTCGTAGTCTACTGGTACAGCAACCACCAGAATGTCGTACCACGCTCGATTATCTTCAACTATTGGTGGCTTAGCCTGATCATGGTTGGCGGTCTGCGTCTTGCCATGCGCCAGTATTTTTTGGGCGACTGGTTTGCTGCGGCGCAACACGTGCCGTTTACCAGCCGAGAAGACGGGCTGCCGCGCGTTGCAATCTATGGCGCCGGTGCTGCCGGCAATCAGTTGGTCGCAGCCCTGCGTATGGGCAGAGTAATGCGCCCGGTGGCGTTCATTGACGACGACGAAAGTATTACTGGTCGAGTAATCTCAGGATTGCAGGTTTACAAAGCCAAGCACATTCAGCGCATGATCGACGCTACTGGCGCTCAAGAAATTTTGTTGGCCATTCCATCGTCCAGCCGAGGTCGTCGGCGTGAAATTCTCGGTTTCCTTGAGGGCTTCCCCCTGCACGTACGCAGTGTTCCCGGCTTTATGGATCTGGCTAGTGGGCGGGTCAAGGTGGACGATATTCAGGAAGTCGACATCGCCGATTTGTTGGGGCGCGATGCAGTTCCTGCCCAAGGTGAACTCCTGGAGCACTGTATCAAGGGGCAAAGTGTTCTGGTGACGGGGGCGGGCGGCTCCATTGGTTCTGAACTTTGCCGCCAAATTCTATCCCTACGCCCCACCACAATCTTGTTGTTTGAGCACAGCGAGTTCAATCTCTACAGTATTCTCTCGGAGCTTGAGCAGCGTGTGATGCGCGAATCTCTGCCTGTGAAGCTGTTGCCAATTTTGGGGTCGGTGCGTAATCAATCCAAGTTACTGGATGTGATGAAGACGTGGCGCGTAGATACCGTCTACCACGCCGCTGCTTACAAACACGTGCCTATGGTTGAGCACAATATCGCCGAGGGTGTACTGAATAATGTGATTGGTACGTTGAATACTGCACAGGCCGCTCTTCAGGCTGGTGTATCCAACTTCGTACTGATTTCTACAGACAAGGCTGTACGCCCTACCAATGTCATGGGTAGTACCAAGCGGCTGGCTGAGTTGACCCTGCAGGCTCTTAGTCGGGAGCTGGCTCCGGTATTGTTTGGCGATAAACCCAATATATCTCGAGTCAATAAAACCCGTTTCACCATGGTCCGTTTCGGAAATGTATTGGGGTCATCCGGTTCGGTGATCCCGCTGTTTCACAAGCAAATCAAATCCGGTGGCCCGTTAACGGTGACCCATCCGAAAATCACTCGTTACTTCATGACGATCCCCGAAGCAGCCCAGTTGGTCATCCAGGCCGGCTCCATGGGGCTGGGCGGCGATGTGTTCGTGCTGGACATGGGCGAACCGGTAAAAATCGTCGAGTTGGCAGAGAAAATGATTCACCTGTCTGGCTTGAGCGTTCGCTCCGACAAAAATCCCCACGGCGACATTGCCATTGAGTTCTCCGGCCTACGTCCGGGCGAAAAGCTTTACGAAGAGTTGCTGATCGGTGACAACGTGGTGGCTACCCAACACCCGATGATCATGAGCGCCAATGAAGATCATTTGGCCTGGGATGTACTCAAGGTCAAACTGACCGAACTGCTTGCTGCTGTGGACCAGGACGACTACACCCGAGTTCGTCAGCTTCTACGTGACACCGTCAGCGGCTACTCCCCAGACGGCGAAATCGTCGACTGGATCTACCAGCAACGCCGTCTGGAACCCTGAACTCACACCCTGTAACTCACCCATTTTTGACTCTCCCCAAACATCGCCTAAGTTTGAAAAGCAGCTTCGGAAAAGCTGCTTTTCCCTTATCGATGTCATGGAGCGTCACCAATGCATAAAGCCTATTTCTCATCCCTCATCTTCGCCTTCCTCACCAGCATCTCGCTAGCCACCACAGCCGCACCCTCCACCAAACCAGAAACCCCAACCCCCATCACCACCCAAATGGCCAACGTCGACCAAACCACCAAGGTCAGCCTCAACTCCGCCGACGCCGAAACCCTGCGCCGCGATCTCTTCGGCATCGGCGCAGCCAAAGCCAAGGCCATCATCGCTTACCGTGAAACCAACGGCCCCTTCACGGCGATAGATGAGTTACTGGAAGTAAAGGGAATCGGCAAAGCGCTTCTGGAAAAGAACCGCGACAGGCTTGAGGTGAAATAAGAACCTGAAACAGGCGAGGAGGCCGGTCATCGACCGGCTTTCTTTTGCTCAACAACCTCCGCCTTCAAGCACCCCCGCACCCCATCAAGAATTCGCGTCGCCAACTCGGCGCTCTCCACACTTCTCGACAACACCAACGCCCCCACCAGCGTCGACATCAGCACCAGGCTCTGCTGCCCGGCATTCGGACTTCCAAGAGCCGCCTCAACCTGCTTGAGCCGCGCATTGAGCACCTCATCCGTCGTGCGGCTGTGCTGCCCACGCAACCCCATCTCCGATGACATCGTCGTCAGCGGGCAGCCTTGATCCGGCGAGGTCTGGTGCCATTCCGACAGATAACTGTCGATAAACGCCTCCAGCGGCCGCTCCTGGCTAAACAGCTTTTCGCAATGCGCATCCAGCTCTGCCGCCGCGGCCTGCAACGCCTTCTCCACCAACTCATCCTTGGACTTGAAGTGCGCATAAAACCCGCCATGGGTCAGGTTCAGCGCTTTCATCAGTGGCTGCAAACCGGTCGCACCAATGCCGTCACGGCGAAAGCGTACCGAGGCCTCCTTGATGATGCGCTGGTGGGTTTGGGCTTTGTGGTCTTGTGAATAGCGCATGGGAAGGCCTCCGAAACGTCAGGCCATATTAACCAAGCTTGGCGGGGCATACGCGGGTGTTTACAAAATTGTGCGGCTCAACGAGGAGCCGCTAGCCTCAACGATCCTGCGCGTCCTTGGAGTCCGCCTGGGCATTTCGTTCTGCCACGCGCTTGCGTTGTTCTTCGGTCAATTCAACCTTGTTGGCGCTGTCTCGCAGCATCAGCAAACCACCGACGATCGAACCGATCGCGACCACTAATATCAACCAGGCATACCACGGCATAGGGCTCTCCTTGAGGCAGCAAACCGTGGGGACATTTCCCCACGGTAATGACTGCTTTGAGTAACGGGCTTTCTTAGTAGTTCATTGTAGGCCCGTTCTGCCCCGGTAACCTTATAGCCCGGTCAACATCGCATCCGCGGGCGCATCGGCGCGGTCTTGCGCGGTCAGTTGGAAGTACACGAACCCCACCACCATGAAACCCAGGAAGATCAGCCCGATCAGCGCGTTGAACCACGCCATCGCCACCAGGCACACCACGGCCAGTACCAGTGCAATCCCCGGCACAATCGGATAGCCCGGTGCGCGGAACGTGCGTTCCAGCAGCGGTTCGGTCTTACGCAGTTTGAACAGGCTGAGCATGCTCATGATGTACATGACGATGGCGCCGAATACGGCCATGGTGATCATTGCGGCGGTCAGGGTCATGCCGCCCAGGTTGATCAGTCCATCGCTGTAGATGGCGGCGATGCCGACGATGCCGCCAGCGATGATTGCCCGGTGCGGCGTCTGAAAGCGCGACAGTTTGGCCAGGAAAGAGGGCAGGTAGCCCGCGCGCGCCAGGGCGAAGAATTGGCGGGAGTAACCGAGGATGATCCCGTGGAAGCTGGCCACCAGGCCGAACAGGCCGATCCACACGAGCATGTGCAGCCAGCCCGAGCTGTCGCCGACTACGGTTTTCATCGCCTGGGGCAGGGGGTCGTTGATGTTTGACAGGGTGCGCCAGTCGCCGACGCCGCCGGCAAAGAACATTACGCCCATCGCCAGCACTACCAGGGTCAGGATGCCGCTGATGTAGGCTTTTGGAATGGTGCGCTTGGGATCTTTCGCTTCTTCGGCGGCCATGGCGGCGCCTTCGATGGCGAGGAAGAACCAGATGGCAAATGGAATCGCCGCGAACATTCCGGCAATCGCCGGCGCGCCGAAAGTGTCGGAGCCGGCCCAGCCGTTCAGGGCGAAGTTGCTGAAGCTGAACGCGGGGGCGACTACGCCCATGAACACCAGCAACTCGGCGACGGCAAGCACGCATACCACCAGTTCAAAGGTCGCCGCCAGCTTCACGCCGAGGATGTTCAGGCCCATGAATACAATGTAAGCGCCGACGGCCGCGTGTTTCGGATCAAGGGCCGGGAACTGCACATTCAAGTAGGCGCCGATGGCCAGGGCGATAGCGGGCGGGGCGAACACGAATTCAATCAGCGTCGCCAACCCGGCAATTAATCCGCCTTTCTCACCAAACGCCCGGCGGCTGTAGGCAAACGGGCCGCCAGCGTGGGGAATTGCGGTGGTCAGTTCGGTGAAGCTGAATATAAAGCAGGTGTACATGGCGGCGACCATCAATGAGGTCACCAGGAAGCCCAGTGTTCCTGCCACGCCCCAGCCATAGCTCCAGCCGAAATATTCCCCGGAAATCACCAGCCCGACGGCGATGCCCCACAAATGCAGGGTGCCCAAGGTGGGTTTGAGTTGTGTGTTCATCGTGTAGCACTCCCTGAACGGTTTGGAATGTTTCAGGGCATTGCAGCGGACATGCCATTCATCAATGCCATGTCGTAAAGACGCCGAACTGTCGCCGAGGGGACGGTTTGGCGTTTGAATGCGCCCTGGGCCTGCACCAGATAAGGGCGCTGCCTACAGGAAACGCTCACAAATCCGCCTGTAAACCCCGCATAAACCCACTCTTTACGCCGTCTTTACGCCCCACCCATACCGTCGCTCTCGTTCCTTTACGCCACTCCTGCGGACAATCCTCCTACACGCGGCAGTCGCCGCACGACGGAGAAACTTCCATGAGCGTTCTGGACGGGGTGTCACTGCTGTTGGCTGTGGCGCTGTTCATTTATCTGCTGGTTGCGCTGTTACGCGCGGATCGGAACTAGGAGCAGGCTATGCACAGTTATGACTATTGGCTGATCATCGCCTTCTTTGCCTTGGTGCTGATTCCGGCACCGGCCCTGGGGCGGTTCTACTACAAGGTAATGGAAGGGCAGCGAACCTGGCTCACGCCGGTGTTCGGCCCGGTCGAGCGCGTTTGCTATCGCCTCTCGGGTGTCGATGCAGACCAGGAACAGAGCTGGCAGAAATACGCGCTGGCCTTGCTTGCCTTCAACTTTGCGGGTTTCTTGCTGCTGTTCGCGTTTTTGCTGTTCCAGCAGTATCTGCCGCTGAACCCGCAGAAATTGCCGGGGCTGGAATGGACCCTGGCGTTTAACACCGCGATCAGTTTCATGACCAACACCAACTGGCAGAACTACAGTGGTGAAGCGTCCCTGAGCTACCTCAGCCAGATGGCTGGCCTCACCGTGCAGAACTTCGTCAGTGCGGCCACCGGTCTCGCGGTACTCGTCGCGTTGTGCCGTGGGATCGGTCGCAAATCCACCAAGACTTTAGGTAACTTCTGGGTCGACATGACCCGCGCTACGCTCTACGGCCTGCTGCCGATGTGCCTGGTGTTTGCATTGTTCCTGGTCTGGCAGGGCGTACCACAAACCTTCGCGCACTATGTGAGCGCGGTAACCATGCAGGGTGTTGACCAGGTGATCCCACTGGGCCCGGCCGCCAGCCAGATTGCGATCAAGCAATTGGGCACCAACGGCGGTGGCTTCTTCGGTGTCAACTCGGCGCATCCATTTGAAGACCCGACTGCCTGGGCCAACCTGTTTGAGCTGGGCGCGATCATCCTGATTCCGGTCGCGCTGGTGTTCACCTTTGGCCACTACGTGAAAGACCTGCGTCAGAGCCGGGCGATCCTCGGTTGCATGCTGGCCTTGTTCATCATCGGCGGCGCTACCGCGATGTGGGCCGAGTACCAGCCCAACCCGGCGCTGAACAACCCGGCGGTTGAACAGGCCGCGCCGCAGGAAGGTAAAGAAGCGCGCTTCGGCACCACCGGTACCGTGTTGTGGTCGGTGGCTACGACCGCCGCGTCCAACGGTTCGGTCAACGGCATGCAAGACAGCCTCAACCCTCTGAGTGGGATGGTCTCGCTGGTCAACATGATGGTCGGCGAAGTGATCTTCGGCGGCGTCGGTGCCGGCATGTACGGCATGTTGCTTAACGTGTTGATCGCGGTATTCCTCGCCGGCTTGATGATTGGCCGTACACCGGAATACCTCGGCAAGAAACTCCAGGCCAAGGAAGTGCAGTTGCTGGTCGTGACCTTGCTGGTGATGCCGGTCGGCACCCTGGTGCTGGGCGCCATCGCCGCCAGCCTGCCTGGCCCGGCTGGCGCCATCAGTAACCCTGGCCCCCACGGTTTCAGTCAGTTGCTGTACGCCTACACCTCGGCCAGTGCGAACAACGGTTCGGCGTTCGGCGGTTTCAGCGCCAACACCACATTCCACAACCTGATGATGAGCCTGTCGATGTTGCTTGGCCGCTTCGGCTACATCCTCCCGGTACTGGCCCTGGCCGGCAGCCTGGCGATGAAGAAGACCGCACCGATTGGCCAGAACAGCTTCCCGACCCACGGCCCGCTGTTTGTGACCCTGTTGACCGTGACCATTTTGCTGGTGGGCGGCCTGACCTTCCTGCCGACGCTGGCACTGGGCCCAATTGCTGAACATTTGAGCATGGCTGCTTTTTAAATGAAGAGCCTAGGGGATATGAAAATGAACTTGCCTGCAAAAAACGCGGCTCCCGTCAAAACCCAGGAGCCGGCCAAAACCGCAATGTCGGCCCTGTGGCGCCCGGCGCTGGTCCAGGCCTTCGTCAAGCTGGACCCGCGCCAGCTGCAGCGTTCGCCGGTGATGCTGGTGGTCGAACTGACCGCGATCCTCACCACCGTCCTGTGCTTTGTGCCGGATGTTGCCGTACCGACCTACGTCGCCGTGCAAATCGCCGTGTGGCTGTGGTTCACCGTGCTGTTCGCCAACTTCGCCGAAGCCTTGGCTGAAGGTCGCGGCAAGGCCCGCGCCGACAGCCTCAAGGCTGGTAGCGAGGGCCTCAGCGCCCGCCGCAAGGAAACCGACGGCAGCTTCAAAGTCGTACCGGCCACCAGCCTGCGCAAAGGTGATGTGGTACGTGTGGCCGCTGGGGAAATGATCCCGGGTGACGGCGAAGTCATCGAAGGGATTGCCGCGGTCAACGAAGCGGCGATCACCGGCGAATCGGCTCCGGTTATCCGCGAATCCGGCGGCGACCGTTCGGCCGTCACCGGCAACACCCGCCTGGTTTCGGACTGGTTGATGATCCGCATCACCGCCAACCCGGGCGAGTCGACCCTGGACCGCATGATTGCCCTGGTGGAAGGCGCCAAACGCCAGAAAACCCCCAACGAAGTCGCGCTGGATATCCTGCTGATCGGCCTGACGCTGATCTTCCTGCTGGTGGTGGTGACCCTGCAGCCGTTCGCCCACTTCGCCAATGGCAACCTGCCGCTGGTGTTCCTGGTGGCGCTGTTGGTCACGCTGATTCCGACCACCATCGGCGGCCTGTTGTCGGCCATCGGTATTGCCGGTATGGACCGCCTGGTGCGCCTCAACGTGATTGCCAAGTCCGGCCGCGCAGTGGAAGCGGCGGGGGACGTGCACGTGCTGTTGCTGGACAAAACCGGCACCATCACCTTCGGTAACCGTCGCTGCACCAACGTCATCGCCGCGCCCGGTGTCAGCGGCAAGGAGCTGGCCGAAGGCGCACTGCTGGCGTCCCTGGCGGACGACACGGCCGAAGGTAAATCCATCGTCGAGTACCTGCGTGGCCAGCACCCGCAAGCCGAGCCATCGACGGATGAGTTGACCTCCGTACCGTTCAGCGCGGAAACCCGCCTGTCCGGCGTCGACTACCAGGGCCGTGTATTCCGTAAAGGCGCTGTAGATTCGCTGCTGGCCTTTATCGGCCTGCAACGCCGCGACCTGCAACCGGCGCTGTCCCGGGAAATCGACAAGATCGCACAGAGCGGCGGCACGCCTTTGCTGGTGTGTGCCGACGGCAAATTGCTCGGCGCGATTCACCTCAAGGACGTGGTCAAGCCTGGCATTCGTGAACGTTTCGCCGAGTTGCGCAAGCTGGGGATTCGCACCGTGATGGTGACCGGTGACAACCCGCTGACCGCTGCTGCGATTGCCGCTGAAGCTGGCGTGGATGACGTGCTCGCCGAAGCGACGCCAGAGAAAAAGCTGGCACGCATTCGTCACGAACAGAACGACGGTCGCCTGGTTGCGATGTGCGGCGACGGTGCCAACGATGCCCCCGCGCTGGCCCAGGCGGACGTCGGCATGGCGATGAATGACGGCACCCAGGCTGCCCGTGAAGCGGCCAACATGGTCGACCTCGACAGCGACCCGACCAAGCTGCTGGACGTGGTGCAGATCGGCAAGGAATTGCTGGTAACCCGCGGTGCGCTGACGACGTTCTCTATCGCCAACGACGTGGCCAAGTACTTCGCGATCCTGCCGGCGCTGTTTGCCTCGATCTACCCGCAACTGGGCGTGCTCAACGTGATGCACCTGCAAAGCCCGCAAAGCGCGATCCTCTCGGCCATCGTGTTCAACGCGCTGATCATTGTGGTGCTGATCCCGCTGGCACTGCGCGGTGTGCGCGTACAGGCGGCGAGTGCGGCGGCATTGCTGCGTCGCAACCTGCTGATCTACGGCCTGGGGGGGATTCTGGTGCCGTTCGTGGGCATCAAGGCGATCGACATGCTGTTGACCGCGCTGCACCTGGTTTGACCCGATGCCTGCAGGCGCCGGCAAACCGGTGCCTGCAGGTTGCAATAACCGAATTGAGGAACTTGAAATGTCCAACATAATCCGCCCGGCCCTGAGCCTGCTGGTGTTGATGACCCTGATCACCGGCGTGGCCTATCCCCTGGTTGTCACTGGCGTGGCGCAAGTCGCGTTCCCTGACCAAGCCAACGGCAGCCTGGTACACGATGCCAGCGGCAAGGTTCGCGGTTCGAGCCTGATCGCCCAGGATTTCACTGGTGACGGCTGGTTCCACCCACGACCATCTGCCGGCGCGTTTGCGACGGTTTCCAGCAGCGCCAGCAACCTCGGCCCAAGCAACCCGGCCTTGGCTACCCGCGTATTCGACGACGCCAACAAGCTGCTGGTACCCGGTCAGGGGCCGGTGCCGATAGCAATGCTGACTACCTCCGGCAGCGGTCTTGATCCACACTTGCCACCACAAGCGATTGCCTATCAACTGGCCCGGGTGGCTGCCGCACGTAATCTGCCGGTGGCGACCCTGGAGCGCTTGATGGACGAGCACATCGAAAGCCCGTTGGTGGGCCCGCCGGTGGTGAACGTGCTGGCGTTGAACATGGCCCTGGAAAAACTGTAAACCGTGGCGCCGCTTTCGCGAGCAAGCCCGCTCCCACATTCGACTGAGTTTCATGTTTGGAATGCGGTCAAATGTGGGAGCGGGCTTGCTCGCGAAGGCGGACTCAAGAAACCCACATCAACACCTGAAGGAAGCCCGCCCGCATGAGCGACTCCGGCCGCGCCGATGCCCTGTTAGCCGATCTACCCCGGGACGGCCGTGGCCGGCTCAAAGTCTTCCTCGGCGCCGCGCCCGGCGTGGGCAAGACCTACGCCATGCTCCAGGCCGCTCACACCCAGCTGCGCCTGGGCGTGCGGCTGATCGCCGGCGTCGTGGAAACCCACGGCCGCGCCGAGACCGAAGCCTTGCTCAGCGGCCTGCCACAACAGCCGCTGCTGCGCTCCGAATACCGCGGCGTGATGCTGGAGGAAATGGACCTCGACGGCCTGCTCGCCGCCAAGCCCAAACTGGTGCTGGTGGACGAACTGGCCCACAGCAACGCCCCCGGCAGCCGCCACGAAAAACGCTGGCAAGACATCCAGGAATTGCTCTCTGCCGGGATCAACGTATTCACCACAGTCAACGTTCAGCATCTGGAAAGCCTCAATGACCAGGTGCGCGGCATCACCGGCGTGCAAGTGCGCGAGACCTTGCCTGACTGGGTCTTGCAGGAAGCCGATGAGCTGCTGCTGATCGACCTTCCATCCCGCGAATTGCTGGAGCGTCTGCGTGACGGCAAGGTCTACGTGCCGGAACAGGCCCGCGCCGCCATCGATGCGTTCTTCACCCAGACCAACCTCATGGCCCTGCGCGAGCTGGCGATGCAAACCGCGGCGGCCCACGTCGACGATGATTTGGCCCAGGGTTATCGCCAACTGGGCCAAGCCGCGCCCGCCGTGCGTGGCCGGTTGCTGGTGGGTGTGGACGGCGATGCCCAGGCCGAACGCCTGGTGCGTCATGCCAGCCGTGTGGCCCAGCGTCGGCATTTGCCGTGGAGCCTTGTGCATGTGGATAACGGCCGGGTGCGGGATGAACAATCGCGCCTGCGCCTGCAAAACGCCCAGCAACTGGCCGAGCGTCTTGGCGGCGAAGTGGTGCTGCTGCGGGCGGGGGAGGTGGCGAAGACGCTGATCCAGCACGCAGCCGAGCGTCGTGCCAGCTTGATCCTGGTGGGGCAATCCCGGCCGCGTTGGCATCGCACCGTGTTTGGGGGTGGCTTGGCCTCACGCTTGCTGCGCAATGCCCGGGGCCTGGAAATCAATGTCCTCGACAGCGACGAAGTGCCGGCCCCGCCGCGCCTGCCGGATGTGCGTGGGCTGGTGTGGTTTGACTATGCCCTGGCGGTGGTGGCGACCGTGATCGCGGCCGCAGTCGCATGGGGTGTCGCCAGTGCCTTGCCGTTGCCGAATATCTCTCTGGTGTTCCTCGCCGCCGTATTGCTGGTAGCGGTACGTAGCAGCTTGGGCCCGGCGTTGGCGTGTGCGGCGCTGTCATTCCTGAGCTACGACTTTCTGTTTATCCCACCGAATTTCTCCTTCGCCATCCAGCGTGAAGAGGACGTGCTGACGCTGTTGTTCTTCCTGCTGATGGCCGCGCTCACCGGCAACTTGGCCGCGCGCCAGCGTCGGCAGTTGCAAGCGTTGCGCGACACCCAGGAAGAAACCAGCGAGCTGCTCGACCTGTCCCGCAAGCTCACCGCTGCCACCGATCGCCAGGCGGTGATCAGTGCAGCCGCGCATCACCTGGAAGGCTGGAGCGACCTGCAACTGTGCCTGCTCAACCGCGACGGCCAGGGCGACTGGAAGGTCGAGACCGGCGGGCCGATCACCTTCACCGAAGCCGAGCGCGCCGCCGCCGATTGGGCCTGGCAGCACGATCAACCAGCCGGCATGGGCACCGGTACCTTGCCGTTCGGGCGCTGGTGGTGGTGGCCGTTGTCGAGCGAAGAGGGCCCGTTGGGCCTGCTCGGTGTCAGCCCGAAAGCCGGGCTTGAACTGAGCGGCCAGCGCCGTCGTCTGCTCACCGCCTTGAGCCAGCCATTGGCTCAAGCCCTGGCCCGTGCGCAGCTTGGCCAGGAACTCGAAGCGGCACGCCTGCACGGCGAAACCGAGCAATTGCGCAGCGCCTTGCTGGCCTCCGTGTCTCACGATTTGCGCACACCGCTGACCTCCATGCGTGGCAGCATCGACAGCCTGCTGGCCCTCGGCGAAGCGATTCCCCTGGAAGATCGCCGGGAGCTGCTGGAAGGCACCCGCGATGAGGCCGAGCGCCTGGATCGCTACATCCAGAACCTGCTGGACATGACTCGCCTGGGCCACGGCGCGCTGAAGCTGGCAAGGGACTGGGTCTCACCCGGCGATATCGTCGGCAGTTCCCTTGGCCGTTTGCGCGCGGTGCTGGCGCCGCTGCAAGTGACCACCGACGTGCCGCCCGAACTGCCGTTGTTGTACGTGCATGCGGCCTTGATCGAGCAGGCGCTGGTCAACGTACTGGAAAACGCCGCACGCTTCTCACCGCCACAAGGCCGCCTGCAACTCAGTGCTGGTGTGCAGGATAATCAATTGTTCTTTGCGGTCGCCGATGAAGGCCCGGGCATTCCCGAGGAGGAGCGGGCGAAGATTTTCGACATGTTCTACACCGCCGCCAGAGGTGATCGTGGCGGGCAGGGCACCGGGCTCGGCCTGGCGATCTGCCAGGGCATGGTCGGTGCGCACGGCGGGCATATCAGCGTGGCCGAGGGCATCGAAGGTCGCGGTACCTGCATCACTTTATTCCTGCCATTGCAGACCCAGCCTGGCCTGGAAAGCGAACTGTAGGATTGAGGGGGGGCGCCTAGCGCTTGCTCGCGAAGATCGTTAACGATGATGATGGTGTTCTGAGTTAACGCGCAGCCCTTGCGTTTTTCGCGAGCAAGCTCGCTCCTACAATGAAATGTTTCTTCACGGATTTTGATTGGACACCATGAGCCAGACTGCGACGATTTTGGTCATTGACGACGAACCGCAGATCCGCAAGTTCTTGCGTATCAGCCTGGCCTCCCAGGGCTACAAAGTGATCGAGGCCGGCACCGGCAACGAAGGCCTGGCCCAGGCCGCCTTGAGTAAACCGGACCTGCTGGTGCTCGACCTCGGCCTGCCGGACATGGACGGCCAGCAAGTGCTGCGCGAGTTTCGTGAATGGTCCACGGTGCCGGTGCTGGTGCTGTCGGTACGGGCCAGCGAAGTGCAAAAGGTCGAGGCGCTGGACAACGGCGCCAACGACTACGTGACCAAGCCGTTTGGCATCCAGGAGTTTCTTGCGCGGGTACGGGCGTTGCTGCGTCAGGCGCCGGCGGGGGAGGCACAGGAAGCGGCATTGCGGTTTGGCCCGCTGACGGTAGACCTGGCTTATCGGCGGGTGCTGCTGGACGGTGTCGAAGTGGCGCTGACCCGCAAGGAATACGCGGTGCTGGCGCAACTGGCGCGGCATCCCGGGCGGGTGATCACCCAGCAGCAACTGCTCAAGGATATCTGGGGCCCGACCCATACCGAAGACAGCCATTACCTGCGGATTGTGGTGGGGCATCTGCGCCAGAAACTGGCGGATGATCCGACTCAGCCACGGTTTATCGTGACTGAGGCCGGTGTGGGCTATCGGTTGTTGAACACCGAGGCCTGAAGCGTTAGCTCAACCTGTGGCGAGGGAGCTTGCTCCCGTTGGGCTGCGCAGCAGCCCCAAAATCCCGGGAGCGCTTCGCACTCCAGCGGGAGCAAGCTCCCTCGCCACAAAAGCCCTGCTTATAAAACCTCAGTGTTGCTCACTCTCATATCGATCCAGCGTATCGCTGGCGATCTCCCTGCCCAGCGCGATCAACTCCGGCGCTTTGTAAAACTCGAAAAAACGGCACACCCGCTTCGGCACGTTGATCAGAATATCCGGCGGGTACCCTGCGATCTTGTACTGCGCCAATGACGTCTGCATCACCTCGAAGCTCTGGTTGATCAGGTCCAGCAGCGACGCCGGCCCCACGTTATCGATGATGAACGAGCCGGTCGCCGACTTTGGCGCCCCGGCCTTTTCCGGTGCCGCCGCCGGTTGTTGCGCCTCGGGTTCGGCAGAGTCCAGCCACGGGTTGATATCGGCGGCCTGGGCCAGCAGCGCTTCCTGTTCCAGCATCAATAATTGCTCGGCCTGCTTGCGTCGAAACGGCAAGTGCGAACCCAGTGAACGCACCAGGTTATCGAAGCGGCTCCTGAACGCCGGCGGACGCTGAATCACCGGGAGCGTGTAGTGCTTCTGGTTGGTGGAGTTGAGGTTGACCGCGATGATCAGGTCGCAATGGCTCGACACCACTGGCACGATCGGCAGCGGGTTGAGCAGGCCGCCGTCCACCAGCATGCGGTTGCCCTGCATCACCGGTGTGAACAGGCTGGGAATCGCCGCCGAGGCGCGCATGGCCTGGTGCAGGCAGCCTTCCTGGAACCAGATTTCCTGCTGGTTGGTCAGGTCGGTGGCCACGGCGGTGTAGGGAATGCGCAGGTCTTCGATATTGATCTCGCCGACGATCTTGCGGATCTGCCCAAAGACCTTTTCGCCACGAATCGCCCCCAGGCGAAAGCTCACATCGACCAGGCGCAGTACGTCGAGGTAGTCGAGGCTTTCGATCCAGTTTCGATACGCTTCCAGCTTGCCCGCGGCATAGATCCCACCCACCACCGCACCCATGGAGCAGCCGGCAATGCAGGCGATGTCGTAGCCGCGTTTTTCGATTTCCTCGATCACGCCGATATGGGCGTAGCCCCGGGCGCCACCGGACCCCAGCACCAATGCAACACGTTTGTTCATGACCTGATCCTTCGTAAAACAGGTACCCACAATGCACCCATCGAGGGGCGCGCTTCAATCATCACTGTCACAACCGATTATTTTCGCGAGCGGGCGATCATGCTCGGGTATGCTCTGGCAATCGGAGCTGCGGATTCAGGCAGTCGGATAAGGCACTTTTCTGTGTAGGCAACGTCTACAGCTGTGACTGTTTTTTCTTTTCTTGAGGTGTCATTTGATGAAAGCCTGGATGTGTGTGCCTGTGATCGTGTTGGCCCTGGCCGGTTGTGCCGGGAAAACCGCTTATCGCGACAGCTGCGGCACGCAACTGGATGCGGCGTGGCACGAGCTGGACCTGGCCAAGGCCGAAGGTTTTGCCGGCACCGTGAGTTACTCCAAGGCTCTGTCGTTGTTGACTGGCGCCAAGACCCAGCAGCAGTTCGAAGCCTTTGAAGGCTGCTCGACCAAGGCCGAGAAGGCCCGCTTCTACATTCGTGAGTCCCGTGCAGGGCGCTAACCCCGCATAGCAACTGTCGAGTGCAACGAGGCTGCATCAGCGGCCTCAAGCTCACAGAAGTCTAATCATTGAGGAGGAAAGGATGTCAGCCTTGGTCGATCAGCTAGTCGCTCAGGTCATTGGCCTGGAAGTAGGGTTACTGAACTGCCAGGCGCGCCTCGCCGCCGTCACGGACGACGAGGCCCTGCATGATCTGCGCACCACCGTGCGGCGCTTGCGCAGCCTGTTGCGACCATTGCGCGGGTTGCCCGGTGTCGAGCAACTCGAGGCGGCCGCCAGTGCCGTCGGCCAACTGACCACGCCGTTTCGCGACCGTGAGGTGTTGGCGGCCTACCTCCACCAGCACGGCCATCACGAGGCGGCTGAGCGGCGTATGCGGCAGCAGCCGGCCACCTACCGCTCGGTTGCACAAGGGCCGGAGCTGGCGCAACTGCTGCTGATCCTCGATGCATTCCCCCGTTTTATCCGCGCCTCCCAACGGCAGAAGTTGCTTAAGGGCCTGAGCACGCGCATTGAAAAACGCCTGGCCAAGCAATGGAAAAACCTCGGCGAGGCGCTGCGCGATCCCAATCATGACCGTCATCGCCTGCGCCTGTTGATCAAGCGCGTGCGTTATGCCGCCGAGGCTTATCCCCAGCTGAACAAGCTGCCGCCTAAAGCCGTGTCCCGTCTCAAGGCGGCCCAAGGCGCCCTTGGCGATTGGCACGACTGCTGGCAATGGCTGGCGCAAGCCGGGCATGAGCCTGACTTGCAGCCGTGCGTGACCGGCTGGCACCGCACCATGGCGGAGGCTGAAGGGCAAGCGGACCGGGTGCTGGACAAGTTGAGCGCCGACTGCTTCGCGTGATTGCGCGGCCTTTCTGTCCGGACTTTTGGCTGGAATAGGTGCTGTGTGGCGCAGGCCGGGTGGTTAAGATCCCTCAATCCTTTCTTCAAGTTGAGATCGCCATGCGCTTTAGTGATTTGCTCGACGCTGCCCGCAGCCACCCGCTGGACGTCTCGGTCCCGGCCGAATGGGCCCAGGGCCGCGCCACCTTTGGCGGGCTTGTCGTGGCGTTGGAGTACGAAGCCCTGCGTGCGCAGGTCCCGGCGGATCGCCCGTTGCGTTCGCTGGCGATTACCTTTGTCGGCCCGGTGGCGCCGGATGTGTCTGCCCGCTACGAAGTGGAAGTGCTGCGCGAAGGCAAGGCCGTCAGCCAATTGCTGGGCCGTGTGGTGCAGAACGGCGAAACGATGACCCTGGTGCAGGCCAGCTTCGGCGCGTCGCGGCCATCGCAGATCGACGTCGCCGCTGAACCTGCGCCCACTTTCAAACACTGGGACGAATGCCAGGAGCTGCCCTACGTAAAAGGCGTAACGCCGGAATTCATGCGGCACCTGGCGATGCGCTGGAGCGTGGGCGGCCTGCCGTTCACCGGCAATAAATCCCGTGAGATGGGCGGTTGGGTGCGCTTGCGTGGCGACGTGAAAGAAGAACCGCTGACCGAGGCGCATATCCTCGCGCTGGTGGATGCGTGGCCACCTGCGGTGTTGCCGCACCTGACACAACCCGCACCGGGCAGCACCCTGACCTGGACCATCGAATTCGTCCAGCCGTTGCAAGCCCTCAGCACCCTGGACTGGTGCCAGTACCGGGTCCACATCGAGCATGCCCGCGACGGCTACGGCCATGCGGCTGCGCAGCTGTGGAGCCCTGACGGCCAGTTGATTGCTATCAGTCGCCAGTCGGTGGTGGTGTTCGCCTGAGTCCTCAGACCAACAGGTGTTGATCGTTGGAGGCATCGCCGGTGCGTGCCTCCAGGCTGCGACCGTGATGCTGCAATGCCAGCGCGGCCAGAATGCCGACAACCCCGATAGCGACGCTCGCCAGGTTCTCGCTGAACACCCCGGAGACCATCAACAGAAAGCCGATCACCAACAGTGGCAGCGCAAGCAGCTGCAGCACTTGATTGGTTGCATGCTGATGATTCTGCGGTTGGGTGCGCCATTGCCAGGCGGGGAGATTCGGATGACGTTTGCCCATGATCGTGATTCCTCTGTTCGTTGAAACATCTTGAACAGAGTGTAGGACGGGCAGGGCGGGGCGGCGAATCAAGGATGGCTATGGGGGCCATAGCCATTCATTCGGGTTTACAGCTTCAATTGTCCGATGGCCTTGCTCAGTTCACCGGCCAGGGTCGCCAGCTGATTGCTGGTGGTGGCCGAGTCCACGGTTTGTTGCACGGTATTCTCGGTGACGTCACGGATGCTCACCACCGCCCGATTCATCTCCTCGGCCACGTGGCTTTGCTGTTCGGCCGCCACGGCAATCTGCGTATTGCTCTCGCGCATCTGCGCCACGGCTCCGGTGATTTCAGCGAGGGCGATCCCGGCCTCTTGCGCCTGTTGCACACAGTCGTCGGCCTTGAACGAGCTTTCCTGCATAAAGTCCACCGCGTCCCGGGTGCCGGCTTGCAGGGCGGACACCATGCGGGTGATTTCATCAGTGGAGCTCTGCACCCGCTTGGCCAGGTTGCGCACTTCGTCGGCGACCACGGCAAACCCCCGACCCATTTCGCCAGCACGCGCCGCTTCGATGGCGGCGTTGAGGGCCAGCAGGTTGGTCTGTTCGGCGATGCTGTGAATCACCCCGACCACACTGTTGATTTTCTGGCTGTCCTCGGCCAGTTTCTGGATCATTTCGGCGGTCTGCTGCACGCCGGTAGACAGCCCGGCAATCGAGCGCTGCACCCGGCTGACCACTTCCTGGCCGCTGCCGGCGAGGGTGTCGGCAGTCTGGGACAGGTCGCGGGTGGCGCCGGCATGCTGGGCGATATGGTAAACGGTGGCGGTCATCTCGTTGATCGCGGTGGCGGCCTGGTCGGTTTCGCTTTGCTGGCCGAGCATGCCGTGTTGCACCTCGTTCATACTGCTGGCCAGGCGTGCGGCACCGTCGTCCAGTTGCTTGGCGGTGCGCGCGACGGTGTTGACCACGCGCTGATAACCCGCTTGCATCGCGTTAAAGGCAGTAGCCATCTGCCCGACCTCGTCTTTACAAGCCAAGGGCACGCGGGCCGAGAGGTCGCCGGTTTTTTCGACGTGCAGCATCACGTCTTTCAAGGTGTTGAGTTGGCTGAGCAGAAAGCGGATCAACAGCTGTGAGGCACCGAGCATGGCCAGCATCAGAATCATCACCGCCACGGCGTAATTCGCGAACCGTTCTTCGAACACTTGGCTCAAGCTGGGTCCGTAGGCCAGCACGGCGACCTGCTGGCCGTCTGCACGAGCGATCACTTCGGCGCCCATCAGCGGGTTTTCGCCAAACAACGGCATGTGATTGAAGTCCACCCAGCCACTGGCGGTGGCCAGGGCTGACAGATCCTCGTCGCCCAGTTGTGGGACTTTGCCCTTGGCATAGGTCAGCCAGTGCTCGCCCTTAGGCAGCGGTTGGCCGGCCGGCCAGGCACTGAGCAAGTGCGCCTGGGCTTGCGCCGAAGCCTGGGAGGCCTGGCTGCGGGCCTGTTGTTCGAGCTGCACGGCGTACAACACCAGCAGCAACGTGGTGATGAAGGCGACCGCGTTTACGGCCCAGAATTTGTATTTAAGCGAGATGTTGCTAAGCCAGGCACCCATGGAAGGTTTTCTCTGATAGCGGAAACAGCATTGGCAAGGTGCCATTATTGTGCCGCTATCGAGGCGCCGGGTTTTGATGTGGGTCAATGAGCCGCGTCAATCCGGCACAGGCAATCCAAAAAAGGCCCGGGCGCAGGCGGTGCTGTGTTGCGCCAGGTCTTCCACGGTTTCTTCGCGGTGCAAGGCGACTTCCCGCAGGACTTCCGGCAAATAGGCGGGTTCGTTGCGCCCGTTTTTCGGCTTGGGTCGCAAGGTGCGTGGCAGCAAATAGGGCGCATCGCTTTCCAGCATCAGGCGTCCACGGGGAATTTCCCTGACCAGCGGATGCAGGTGCGTCCCACGGCGCTCGTCGCAGATCCAGCCGGTAATGCCGATGTGCAGGTCCAGGTCGAGGTAGCTGAATAAAGCACGCTGCTCGCCGGTGAAGCAGTGCACCACGGCAGCCGACAGGTGATCGCGGTAGTCCCGCAGGATTTCCAGCAGGCGCTGGTTGGCGTCACGCTCATGAAGAAAAACCGGGAGTTTCAGTTCCACGGCCAGGGCCAGGTGTTCTTCGAGGACTTTTTCCTGCTGGGGGCGCGGCGAGAAATCCCGGTTGAAATCCAGCCCGCATTCACCCACCGCCCGCACACGACTTTCCTTGAGCAGACCGCGCAGGCGCCTGGCGCTTTCGGCATTCCAGTCACTGGCGGAGTGGGGGTGGATACCGGCAGTGGCGAACAGGCGTTGACCGCTTTCGTCCAGTTGTTCGCACAGTTCCAGGGCCTGTTCACTGCCATCGACACTGGTGCCGGTGAGCACCAATTGGCTCACCCCGGCGGCGTAGGCACGGTCGAGAACGGCCTGGTGCTTTTCGTCGAAACTTGGGTTGGTCAGGTTGACGCCGATATCAATGAGTTGCATGGTGCTACCTCCGCCTGCGGTCGGAAAGCATATCAGAGCTGTAGATTTATAAGAAAAGCCAAGAACTACAACGAGTTAAAGCTGTCTTTGAAAGTCGCAAGTAACACCGTGTTTGGTTTGTCGCCATCTGCCGTGCCACCCTTGCGCCCAAAGCCTGCGCTCATGGCGCTCTGTTTCTGTCCCCCAACGCCTCGTTTTTCGCGAAGCAATGGGCAGTATTCTTTCTTCCGGAGAGCGGATGATCCGACCCTCGGCGTTGCTTGTGTTGTGCCTGACGTTACTGCTGCCCATCGCGGCGGTTGCGCGTCTGGACGGCCCGCTGGAGGTGATCAAGCCCGGCAAGGTCCGGGATCTTGCGCAGATCCGCAGCAGCCGCACCTTGCGGGTGTTGGTCAACCAGAGTCGCAACAGTTCCGGTGAAGTCCAGGGCCAGGCCATCGGTGTTGAATACCACCGCCTGCGCGCTTTCGAGCAATACCTCAACGGTCACGCCCGTGACGGTGAAGAGATCAACCTCAAAATTATTCCCAAAGCCAAGGATCAACTGATTGGCGCATTGGCCCGTGGCGAGGGCGACCTGGTAGCCCCCGGCGAATTGCTAGACGTGAAGGCCGCCCACAAGATTGCCGCCAGCGACCCGATAGCCAGCGATGTGTCGTTGTGGCTGGTAGGGCTCAAGGGCGAGCGGCGGTTTACCAAGCTTGAGCAATTGTCCGGGCGCACGCTGGCCTTGACCACGGGCAGTGCCGCGTCGGACGCGATCAATCAGGTCAACCAGAAGCTGGCGCTGCACAAGTTGCCGCCGGTGAAGGTGGAATGGGTCGACCCCAGCCTGGCAGTGGAAGATGTGCTGGAGATGGTCCAGGCCGGGATTTTCCACCTGACGATTGTCGAGCGACCGATTGCCGAGCGCTGGGCGAAGATCCTGCCCAAGCTGCGGTTTGACCGGCAAGTAGCCATAAGCGAGCCGGGTGAAGAATATTGGTTTGTGCGCCAGGATGCTTCGATGCTGCGGGCCAGCATTGACCGTTTCCTCAAGACCTACCACACCCCGTCCGACCAGGACGTGGCATTCCAGCGTATCTACCGCCGCCTGTATCAAGTGCGTTATCCGCTGGCCCGTGCCGATCGACAGCGCCTGGAAAAACTGCGCCCAGTGCTGCAAAAGCATGCCCGTGAGCAGGGCATGGATTGGCTGAACCTGGCCGCGCTGGCGTTCAAGGAGTCTGCCCTCGACCCCGGCGCCAGAAGCAGTGGCGGCCCCACGGGGCTGATGCAGATCACGCCATCGGCGGCCCAGCGGGTTGGGGTCAATAACATCGAGAGCCTGGACAGCAATGTGCAGGCGGGCGCGCGGTACCTGGCGATGATCCGGCGCAAGTTTTTCTCAAGCCCCAAGCTCAACGAACGCGAGCGCATGGCGTTTGTGCTGGCGGCCTACAACATGGGGCCGGAGCGGGTCCAGGGAATGCGTGCCGAAGCGCGGCGGCGCGGGCTTAACCCAAACCAATGGTTTTTCCAGGTCGAGCGCATTGCCATGGAGCAGGTGGGGATGGGTGGCGTCAGCTATGTTAATAGCGTGAACAAGTATTACCTGGCGTTTGATCGGGAACGGGAGTCGTTGGAGCCTGCAGCGCCGCGAGTCGCCTCTCGTAAATAATCTATTAATTAGATTGTTATTAGCCGTTTTATCGGCTTTTATCATTGCTTAAACTGATTAATATAGCGGCCAACCAACCCCTACATCGAAAAGGATTATCAGCATGAGCCCATTGATCACCCGCATCCTCTCCACCCGCGCCGGCTACGGCCTGACGGTTCTGCGGATTTTTGTCGGGATCATTTTCGCCGCCCACGGTTCGCAGAAGCTCTTTGGCTGGTTTGGCGGTGGCGGTCTGGCGGGCACTGCCCAGTGGATGGAAAGCATCGGCCTGGCGCCGGGTACCTTGATGGCGCTGTTGTCGGGTGGTACCGAGTTCTTCGCCGGGCTGGCGCTGATCATCGGCTTGCTGGCGCGGCCTGCGGCGTTGGGCTTGTCGATCATCTCCCTGGTGGCGATTTTCTCGGTACACATCCACAACGGGTTGTTCATGGCCAACAACGGTTACGAGTTCGCCCTGGCGTTGCTGGGCGGTACGCTGGCGGTCTTGTCGGAAGGTGCAGGCAAATTGTCTGCCGACCGCGCCATCACTCACTGATACCGCGTAAACCCCTTTAAAGGCCCGCCCCGTGCGGGCCTTTTCATTGCTCGGGATTCTTGACACCGCCCTACAGGCTTCTCTAGGATGTTGCCCATGCGCCGATTTAAACAGCTAATTGCGGGGCGCCACGGGTGACTGATCACAGTCCCGACAGAAGCCAGAGCCATGGGCCAGCTTCGAAATTCCGCTAAAGCGCTGGTTCGGTGTTGCCTCTCACCTGCCCGCAGACTTTTGAGGCAGAGACACGACACGATGAATGCACTACGCCCCGTTATACGCCTGGCCCCGATCACCGCGGACCTTACCCAGCGCAATCCGAAAATCCTCTTGGGCGGCAAGCACCAGCCGACGCTACTGCGTTATCTGGATGGTTGGCCACGCCGCACGGGGCGACCTTCAGCCTTTTTGATCCAGTTCGTCGAAGACGGCGACTCCCTTGCGCGCTTTGCGTCCAACAGCTTTGACTTGGCCGTTATTCAAGCCCCCAGTGCCAGCGACGCGGGCGAAGTCATACGCCAGTTGACCCGGATTGCCCGACAAGGGCTGATAGCCCGGCGTTGAATTCTCAGTGAAATGCCGCTGGAGGCGGGTGCTGGCGACGGCGGCGCAGCAGGAAGATACCCCACGCAATCAAGCACAGTATCAGCGGTACAGGCAGGATATTGAGCAGCTTCACGTTGCGCTCCAACGCGTGAACCTGGGCATATGACTGAACCTTCAGCGCGTGAATTTCCATCGGTATTCGCAAACGCTCCTTGTTGAGCGCTTGCAGCAATACGTCGGAGGTTACCGCCTGAGCGCCTGGAGAAAGCGTTCGGGGGGTCAGCAATTGCCATTCCTTTTCCGTTTGCTCCAGGCGTTGCGCCCGTTCCGCGGACTTTTCCTGGAAGGCCCGTGCCGCGTCTTCGCGCATCGCCCGTAACACCTGCAGTGATCGACCGCCACCTGCGCGGGGACGAATGTTCATCAGGGTGTCAGGCGCCGCCAGGTTATCCAGGGTATTCAAGACAAACATGGCGTTATCTGACGAGGGATCACTCGGCGCATCGTAGTCATGAAGCATTCCGGCCACACGATCGCTGAGCAGATCAGTGTCCGCGACCACGACCACATGAATGTGCGCAGACTTTTGCAAGCCGGGTTCACCCCCGCTGATCCCGTCAGGAAAGACGGAGTAGGCGGGCCCCTCGACGCGTGCGGCGATCACCTGGTGCTGACCACGAGCGGCGGCTTCATTGATCAGAGAATCGAACTGCGCCGGCAGGGCAAAACGCTCAGCATTAAACAGGGCCGCTTGCCCGGAGCTTTGCAGCAGCGGGGTGAAGGTCATGCGGCTTTTCTTGGTGGGCGCCAGCGCACCGCTGCTCAAGACATTGACGCTGTGGAGTTTCCAGGTGCTTAAGTCATCCTGTGTCATCGTCTGGCGGGACAAGGACAACGCAGCGGGATGGCGCACCGCCGGCTGACCTGTGGTCATGATCACTTGAGTGGCGTAGTCATGATCGGCGATTACCTTATCCGCGGTCATCTGGATGCCCCAGGCGGTCAGCAATGCTTCCAGCCTGGGGTTTTCCGGGGCGGTGGCGCTGGGCTCCAGCCCGGCAAGCGGGTCGATAAACATCATCAGCTTGCCGGCGCCCAATACAAACTGATCGATCGCGTACAGGGTTTGCTCAGGCAGTTTGCCGGGGTGCACCACCATCAAGGTTCTGATGTGTTCGGGGATTTTCTCGATGCCTGGCTCCAGGCTCACGAGATTGAATTGGCGGCGCATCGCCTGCAATGACTGCCAAGGAGGCGTATTCACGCCGCTGCGCTCATCCCGTTCGCCGTCCATTGGCAGCAGGGTTATCAGGCCTATCACCGGCTGCTCCGGGTGGAGCACTTTATGAAGCAAATGGCTGATCTCATAGTCCAGCAGCGACTCCCGGGCCAGGCTGAACGCCTCGATACTATGTGGCCCATGACCCGCGCTGGTACCGACCAAACCGAAGAATCCTTGTTGGGCGTCAAGCCCCAGTAACCGCGCCTTGTACTCATCTTCCGAAAAAGGCTTGGGGTCAATGAGGTGCAGGTTGATTTTGCCCTTTGCCGCTTTTTCATACTCCTTGAGCAACAACTCCACCCGTTTACCGTAGCTTTTCACGGCATTGGATTTTTGCGGAGGGTGGCTTGAGTTGAAAAAATACAGATCAACCGGTTGCTCCAGTGAAGCGAGCAGTGTCCGTACAGGGTCGGACAATGTATGAATTTTATGTTCTGAGAAATCAAACCGCACAGTTGGAAGTTTAAGCGCCCATACCAGATTAAAAGCGAGAAAGAGTAATAGCAGGATGCTAATTGTGATGCTGGCACTTAATGGCGATCTCATCGTAGCGTGTCCTTCTCAAGCGTTTCTGACATTCAGGGCAATGGTCGTCATGGCAAGAAAGGCGACGATTATGCTGATGAAGTACAAACTGTCTTGAAGAGCCAGTACCCCTTGGTCAATAGCGTCAAAGCGCGTTGACGGGCTCAGGGAGATGATACGGTCAACGAGCCAGATCGGTGCTTGATGTTCTATGGTGTCAAGTAGAGAAGAAAGTCCGCTGGCGACCAGCAGCAGACAAAGTGTTACTGTAAATATGATCAGGCGATGGTGCGTCAGTGCGCAGATAAAACCGCCCACCGACAGATAACTTCCAGCCAATAGCCAACTTCCAACGTATTGGGACGCAATGACGGTGTTATCCGGATTTCCAAAATAGTTGACGGTGATGACGATTGGAAAGGTCAATAGCAAGGCAATACCAGAAACAAACCAGGCCGCCAAAAACTTTCCGACAACCATTTCGAAACCAGTGACGGGTAGGGTTTTCATGAAGTCCATGGAGCCGGCCGTGTGCTCGTCTGCCCAAAGTTGAGTGGAAAGCACAGGGGTCAACAGCAAGTAAAGCCATGGGTGTAACTGGAAGAATCCGTGCAGGTCGACGCTGCTTTGTTCCAAAAGTTGGCTTGTATGAAAGCCAAATGCAGCGGCGGCTGTCAGGAAAACTGCAGTGCTCAGGTAGGTGACGGGGGCCGAAAAATAACTGGCAAGTTGACGCTTGATGATCACCGGTAGAAGTTTCAAATCGATGCCTCCTGGCGCATGTGGTGGATAACGTCATCCAGGCGTCCGGGCTCCAGTTTCAGGGCATTGATTTTCCAGCGGCGGTGAGTGATCAGTGCGTTGATATGGGGGTAAATGGTTTGCCCCGGCATAGCGAGTACGGTCACTGTGCCGGGCATCTCGTGGTCTTCCTCGATGCCGGCGACGCCGGGCAATACCGCCAGGGCCAGTAGGTCCAGCGGCGTGTCAGCGGCAAGGGTGACTGCCTGGTAATGACGGGAACTGCGCTGCAGTTCGGGCAGGGGCATGTCTGCCACTAATCGGCCGTTGGCGATCACCAATGCCCGGTTGCAAATGCTGGCCAGCTCTTCGGGCATTCGGGACGCGACAATAATCGTCATTTCGTCGTTCAGCGACTTGATGAGCATTCTGACCTTGTGTTTTTGCTCGGCATTCAGACCTTCCGTTGGCTCATCGAGCAACAGCAGTCTGGGGTCATGCAGGATTGCCTGGGCGATGGCTACTTTGCGTTTCAACCCTGCCGGGAGGGTATCGACCGGGCATTTGAGTATCCGCCCCAGTTCAAGCCGTGCGACTGCGCGGTCAATCATCTTGCGTTTTTCCGCGCCGCGGAATCCGCGTATGCCGGCAATAAAACCGAGAAAGCCCGTTACACTCATTGCGCCATGACTCAGACATTCTGGCTGGTAGCCCGTGACTTTCTTTGCGTGGAGTGTATTGAGGGTAATATCGTGACCGAATACTTTTATATGGCCTGAAGAGGGGAGAATCGAGCTTGCTAGCATTTTGATGAGAGTTGTTTTTCCCGCACCATCATTTCCAAACAGTCCCAGGCATTCCTGAGGTTGGGCACTAAATGAAAAGTCCTGGATGATAGCTTTCCCGCCCATCTTTTTTGTCAGGCTCGTTATCTCGATCATTATGCTTTTCTACTGGATGGATATGGCAAGGCTCGGTTAAGTCGAAGCCTCGATTAACCTGCATGAGCGGCAGGTTGTGATTGGTCGAAAAGTCAAAATTTGAAATATTTTTGTTGTGCGCGTGTCCGGTGTCTTACATTTTAAAAATGGTACGTTCAATAGGCGGTCTTGGAAACATTAAGGGGGCTGAATAAGATAAGTCCTACGTGTCAAGCTATGTCTCGCTGAAACAATTGTTAGGCATTTGATGCTTTAATTACTGTCGTTGTTTATTTGGCGTGTATTTGAAGTTCTGCCAATTTGAAATGGAGCCTGAACGTCATGCTGCTTCTACGTACCCTTGTTCTAGAACAATCCGGGCATGATGCGCCGGTCAACGGTGCACTGCTGTGTGGTTTTGCGGTGGCTCAGATCGCTTCGAACTTCCTTGCTTATAGTCTGGATGAAGAGACAGAGCCCGGTAGTTCACGGGTATACATCGCGGCGTTGCGCAAAAAATCCGAACGGTACTTTCTGGGGGCGATAGATTCCAAGGAAGACCTGCAAACCGCGACCCGTGTCTTCAAGCAAATCCTGACGCTTGCCGCTGCGCCCGGGACCAAATCCGCAAGTGCCGGCGAGGCCCACATTCCTTATCATTTCGTTGATCTGAAAGGCTGCAAGTTGCCCCCCGCCAGGCCTGAAGATCATCACTCGTTGACGATCAAGAAATCTCTTGTGATGAAGGTCATTACCCTGGGAACGTCGGCGCCCGGTTTGCCCGCCATCGAAAGCAATTCATTGATTGTCCCGTCGATTCGTTTCTCCTCAAGGATGATTTCTCCTCAGAGGGCCGCGGACCCTGCGGAGCCTGCACCGCCAGTGTACGAACCGGTGCCACAGGCACCCGCGGATACGTTCGAGATAACCGAGCCACTGATTGCGCCACCGATCGAGCCGGTAGTCGCCGCGCCACCGCCAACGCCACCGCAGGCACCGGCAACGCCGCAGCCTGAACCCGCCCGGCATGAAGCGCCCTCATTGTTCGAGGTGGACACTACGCTGGCCAATCTTTCCCGACTGGCGCAAGAGTTGACACAACAAAAGCTCGGCGTGCTCAAGCAGGAGGAAGCACTTGAGCAGTTACGTCTCGAGCTGCGCCAGGAAAAGGTCGAGGTTGAGCAGGAGAGTCAACGGAGTGCCGAGAGAGTTGCCGAAAAAGAGGCCTCCCTGGAACTGTTGACCCGCACGCTGACGACCCGGGAGGAGCATCTGGCGGATTGCTCGGCGTTAAACCAGGCAGAGCAGCGTCGAATGGACGAGCGTGCGCGCGGCCTGGAGAGCGAGGAAGCCCAGGTGCACAACCGTGAACGGGCGGTTAGTCAAAAAGAGCAACAACTGACGGCGACTCTGTCTCAGTTGCCTGTCCTGCGGGAAAACCTGAGTGCCGCGTTTCAAACCCTGGACGAGTCTCTTGCACGGCTGAGTGAGTTAGCACACAGCCAGCCTGTAAGTCGCCTACTCCAGTCGGATGCAGATTGACGCTGGATACTGGAATCCATCGGCGGGTCTGGCTACTTTCCTGTGTTCATTTATCATCGACCTCCACCGCTGACATTGAGCGTCAAATGCGTTGTGCCTGATGCGGCAGCGGGTCTGAACATTGGAACTTCCAGGGGATGTAGAGCTTTTGAGCACCAAGCTGATTACCAAAGAAGGTCATGAGGCCCTGAAAAAGGAGCTTGATTACCTGTGGCGAGAAAAGCGTCCTGATACCACCCGTAAAGTCACGTGGGCCGCCTCCCTGGGAGACCGGAGCGAGAACGCCGACTACCAGTACAACAAGAAGCTGCTGCGGGAAATTGATCGCCGGGTGCGCTATTTGCGCAAGCGCCTGGAAGACATGCGCGTGGTGGAGTACATGCCGGAGCAGGAAGGCAAGGTGTTTTTCGGTGCCTGGGTGGAGATTGAAAACGAACAGGGCGAGACCAAGCGCTTTCGCATCGTGGGTTACGATGAGATCTATGAACGCATGGACTACATCTCCATCGACTCACCCATGGCCCGCGCGTTGTTGCGCAAAGAGGTGGATGACGAGGCACTCGTGCAGACCCCGAGCGGCGAAGTGTGCTGGTGGATCACTGCCATCGAATATGTGAAGTAACAACGGATGGCCCGCCCTCTTGGCAGAGGGCGGGCCATTTGCGTTTTCAGCCCTCGCGCAGCACCGTCAACGGGCTGGCATTCAGCGCGCGGCGAGTGCCAAACACGCCGGCACCGCCGATCAGCACTGCACCGATCACCGGCAGCAGCAACAGCCACGGATGTGGGTGCCAAGCCAGGTCGAACGCGTAGCGATACAGCACCAGTGTCACCAGTTCCGTACCCAGCGCCGCCAACAGGCCGCTGACCGCGCCCAACAGCCCGAACTCGATACGCCGCGCCTTGACCAGCAACTTGCGCTCCGCCCCCAGCGCCCGCAGCAGGGCACCTTGGCGAATCCGCTCGTCAAGGGTTGCCTGGAGCCCGGAGAACAACACCGCCATCCCCGCAGCCAGGACAAACAACAGCACGTACTCCACCGCCAGGGTGACCTGGGCGAGGATGCTGCGCAGCTGTTCAAGCAGCGCCTCCACTTGCAGGATGGTCACTGCCGGGAAGGCCCGGGACAGGTCGACGATCTGCTGGTCATGGCCGGGCGCCAGGTAGAAGCTGGTCAGGTAGGTGGTAGGCAGGTCTTTCAAGGTGCCTGGCTGGAAGATCATGAAGAAGTTCGGCTGGAAGTTATCCCAGTTGATTTCCCGCAGGCTGGTGACCCGCGCTTCACGGTTTTCCCCGCCGACGGTGAATACCAGATGATCGTTGAGCTTGAGTTTCAGGCTGTCAGCGACCTTGGCCTCCACCGAGACGCCGGGAATCTCGTCGGTGGGTTGCGCCGTCCACCAGGAACCCGCCGTCAGCTTGTTGCCTGGCGGCAGGTCGGCGGCCCAGGTCAGGCTCAAGTCGCGCTGTACAGCACGATCGCCGCTGGAGTCCTTGCTCACAATTTCCTGCACCGGGGCGCCATTGATGCTGATCAATCGGCCCGGCACTACCGGATACAGCGGTGCAGACTGCGCCTGCAATTCCAGCAGGCGTGCGCCGAAGGTGTCTTTGTCGGCGGGCAGGATGTTCAGCGCGAAATAATTGGGGGCGTCCTTGGGCAACTGGTTTTGCCAGGTGTCCAGCAGTTCGCCACGCAGCAGCGCGATCAAGCCCATGGACAACAGGATCAGCCCGAATGCCAGGGACTGGCCCGCTGCCGCCAAGGGATGACGCAGCAACTGGCCCAACCCCAGGCGCCAGGGCAGGGAGGCCCGGGCCAGCAGGCGTCGAAGGCTCTGCAACAGCAGCAGGAGCAGGCCGCCGAGAATCAGCGCGGCAATCACGCCGCCGCCCAGCAGGGCGAAGGTCAGCACCAGGTCGAGGCTCAAGCGCCACATGATCAGGCCCAGGGCGAACAGCGCGGCACCGTAGACCATCCATGTGCTGGAAGGGATCGGCAGCAGGTCGCGTCGCAGTACCCGCAGCGGAGGCACGCGCCCCAGCGCGGCCAATGGCGGCAGGGCGAAACCGGCGAGGGCGACCAGCCCGGTGCCAATCCCGGCAATCGCTGGCAACAGCCCACCGGGTGGAACGTCCGCCGGCAGCAGGTCATGCAACAGCGCAAACAGCCCCAATTGCGCGAGCCAGCCGAGCAGGGCGCCGGTCAGGCTGGCCAGCAGGCCCAGCACGGTCAATTGCAGGCTGAACAGCAACATGGTCTCGCGCCGGGACAGCCCGAGACAGCGCAATAAGGCACTGGCATCAAAGCGTCTACTGGCGAAGCGGTTCGCCGACAGCGCCACCGCCACGCCCGAGAGCAATACCGCCACCAGGCTGGCCATGTTCAAGTAACGCTCGGCTTTGCCCAGTGCGCCACCGATCTGCTGGTTGCCGTCCCGGGCATCCTGCAGCCGCTGGTTGGCAGCCAGGCCGGGCTTGACCAGGTCGCGATAGGTTTGCAGTACGGTGCCGCCTTGGGGCGCGCGCCAGAGGTCGCGATAACTGACGCGGCTGCCGGGCTGCACCACGCCGGTGGCCTCGAGATCGGCCAGGTTGATCATCACCCTGGGCGTCAGGCTATAGAAGTTGCCGGCGCGGTCCGGCTCGTAGGTCAGCACGCGGGCCAGGCGCAGGGTCTTCATGCCGACGTCGATGCTGTCGCCGATTTTCAGGTTCAGTGCCGTCAGCAGCCGTGCCTCCACCCAGGCTTCACCGGGCTTGGGACCACCCCCGGCGGTTTCTTCGGCGAAGGGTTCTGCGGCGCTCTTCAGCTCGCCGCGCAACGGATACTCGTCGTTGACCGCCTTGATGCTGGACAGCTGGATGCCATTGTCGGTGGCAATCACGCTGGAGAACTCCACCACCCTGGCGTGCTGCAAGCCCAGCTCGGTACCACTCTGGATTTGCTCGGTACGGGCGGGCGAGCTGCCTTCCAGCACCAGGTCGGCCGCGAGGAATTCCGTGGCACGCAACATCATGGCGCTGTTCAGGCGTGCGCCGAAGTAGCCAATGGCGGTGCTGGCGGCGACGGCCACCAGCAGGGCGAAGAACAGCACGCGCAGTTCGCCGGCGCGGGCATCGCGCAGCAACTGGCGAAGGGCAAGGCTGAACAGGCGCAAAAAGGGCAAGCGTGCCATCAAGGCTCCAGGGGCGCGACCATCAGGCCGGCTTCAAGACGGATCAGGCGGCGGCAGCGGTGGGCCAGGCGCTCGTCATGGGTCACCAGCACCAGGGTCGTGCCGCTCTCTTTGTTGAGTTCGAACAACAAGTCGCTGATGCGTTCGCCGGTGTGGCTGTCGAGATTGCCGGTAGGTTCGTCGGCAAACAGCACGTCCGGTTCGGCGGCAAACGCCCGGGCAATCGCTACCCGTTGCTGCTCGCCACCCGAGAGTTGGCGCGGTGAGTGAGTGAGGCGCTGGCCCAGGCCGACGCGCTCCAGCAGGTGCCTGGCACGTTCGCGGGCGTCCTTGCGGCCGTCCAGTTCCAACGGCAGCATCACGTTTTCCAGTGCATTGAGGCTGTCGAGCAACTGGAAGGACTGGAACACAAAGCCGACGTGCTCGGCGCGGATGCGCGCACGCTGGTCTTCGTCGAGGGTACTCAGGGCTTGGCCAGCGAGGGTGACTTCGCCACTGCTCGGCAGGTCGAGGCCGGCCAGCAGGCCGAGGAGGGTGGATTTGCCGGAACCGGAGGCGCCGACGATAGCCAGGCTATCGCCCTTGTTCAGTTCCAGGCTCAGTTCGTGCAGGATAGTCAGTTCACCTTCCGCGCTGGGAACCACTTTGCTAAGGTTTCGCGCGGTGAGAATGCTTGCGCCCATGGAGAATCCAATGCGAATGTGGTTTTTGAGTGCTGGCCTGGCCTTGATGTGCATGGCCCAGAACGCAGCGGCGGGTACAGTCCTGATCGTTGGCGATAGTATCAGTGCCGGTTTCGGACTGGATACCAGCAAAGGGTGGGTAGCGTTGTTGGGACAACGGCTCAAGAGCGAAGGTTTCGACGATAAAGTGGTCAACGCCTCCATCAGCGGCGACACCAGTGCCGGAGGCCTGGCGCGGCTGCCGGCGGCGCTTGCAGAGCATAATCCAGACCTGGTGATCATTGAGCTGGGCGGCAATGACGGCCTGCGTGGGCAGCCCCCCGCGCAATTGAAACAAAATCTTGCATCGATGATCGACCAGTCCAAGGCCAGCGGTGCCAAGGTGCTGCTGTTAGGCATGCAGTTGCCGCCTAATTACGGGCCGAAATACACCACCGCGTTTGCCAATGTCTACGCGGCCCTGGCCAAGGAAAAAAGCGTCCCGCTGGTGCCGTTTTTCCTTGAAGGCGTCGGTGGTCATCCGGAGCTGATGCAGGCTGACCAATTGCACCCGGCGGTTGGCGCGCAGGGCAAGTTGCTGGAAAATGTCTGGCCAACGCTAAAACCACTGCTATGACGCTTTTCTAGCAGCGGTCTTTCGGCTAAGGTGGCGCGCCCCCGATTTGGAGCCCCCGATGTCGCGTCCTGCCTGGTCCCTGTTTGCCTACCAACTGATCGAGCCTGACGAACAGCTGGATCTGTTCGCCTGCCAGGAAGTCCGGGTGCATCTGGTGACGCGTCAATTGGAGTTGGGCGGGTCGATCGACCGCACCCTCTGCGGTACGTTACTGCCTGCCCAGCCGCGCTGGTCGTCGGTGGATCGCTCGATCTTCCAGGACCAGCGTTTGTGCCCCCTGTGCCGGGCAATCCTCGAGTCGCAAAAGCGCGGTACACCGCCGATCTGGCCAGAGCTGCGCTTCGAACTTTGAATATGGGTGCCCGCCGGGCAGCCGTGTACAATCCATTTTTTACTACCCGTCGATCTGCGAAGGAATTCCCGGATGTTGTCGCGCCTTTCCGCCGTCACCTGCTGCCTGTCTCTTGCTGCGATCTGCGCGGCCGGTTCCGCTGCAGCGTTGCAGTTGCCTTTGCCGCCACCGGGTGAAGATATCGTTGGCCAGGTCCAGGTGATCAAGGCCAAGTACGAAGATACCTTCGCTGACCTTGGCACCACCTACGACCTGGGCTATTCGGAGATGGTCGCGGCCAACCCGGGCGTCGATGCCTGGTTGCCGGGGGCGGGTACCGAGATCGTGTTGCCGACGCGCTTCATCCTGCCGCCCGGCCCGCGTGAAGGCATCGTGATCAACCTGGCGGAATACCGGCTCTATTACTATCCCAAGGGTCAGAACGTGGTGTACACGTTCCCGTTGGGGATTGGCCGTGAAGGCTGGGGTTCACCGGTGGCTCACACCACGATCACGGGCAAGATCCCGAACCCGACCTGGACCCCGCCAGCCTCGATCAAGGCCGAACACGCCGCCAATGGCGACCCGTTGCCGAACGTGGTGCCGGCTGGCCCGGACAACCCGTTGGGGCCGTTCAAGTTCACCCTGGGCACGCCCGGCTACCTGATCCACGGTTCCAACATGAAATTCGGCATCGGTACCCGTACCAGCCACGGTTGCTTCCGCATGTTCAACAACAACGTGCTGGAAATGGCCGACATGGTGCCGGTGGGGACGTCGGTGCGGATTATCAACGATGCCTACAAGTTCGGCGCAGCCGGTGGCAAGGTTTACCTGGAGGCGCATACGCCGTTGAACGACGATGGCACTCCATCGGTCGTCGACAAGCACACTGCGGTGATCAACGCTTTGCTCAAGCGTGAAGACTTGTCCAACAACCTGCGGGTCAACTGGGACCAGGTGCGTGACGTCGTTGCCGCCGAAGACGGTTTGCCGACGGAAATCGGTGTACCGGGCGGGGCGCCTATGGTGTCGAGTACGCCGGTCGATCTGCAGCAATAAGCCTGCACGATCCATAACCCGTTATCGCCTCGCGCGGTGACGGGTTTTTTATTGTCTGGAATCCAGCGGAATTGCGGGCAAAAAAAAGCCGATCCAAGAATGGACCGGCTTGATAACAACCCCGAAGGATTATTACTTGCGGCTTGCTTTTTCAAGCATGCGCAGAGCGCGCTCGTTAGCTTCGTCAGCAGTCTGTTGTGCTTTTTGAGCAGCAGCCAGAGCTTCATCAGCTTTACGATAGGCTTCGTCTGCACGAGCCTGGGAGCGAGCTGCTGCGTCTTCAGTTGCAGTCAGACGAGCTTCGGTTTCTTTGGAGACGCTGCTGCAACCGGTAGCCAGAACTGCGGCCAGAGCCAGAGCAGAGAATTTCAGAACGTTGTTCATCGTGTTCCCCTTCAAGGACTTTCTATTAAATGACTATTCTCTCAGAGTGAGCTAATAGCCGGCGTACATACTACCCATTACTTGTAGTAAGTAAACTGACGTAGCGCAAGAAGCAAAAAAAATTCTCGCGGCCAATCTATTTTGGCTAATCTTTTGAGAGTCTGTATAAAAAATATCCAGATTCTTGCACTCGGCCGAGGATTGGATCCAGCCTGAAAGGGCCGGCTGGCATGTGTTAAGCCATGTAAACATAAGTCATTTTATATATCGTCCCTGACACTATTGTTCAGATTGTCTTTTCGGTCTTCGGTATCTTTTGTGCATGTTGAGGTGACTTTAAGAGCGCGTGTTCGTCTCAAGCTTCAACTGCCGGCAATGTTCAGGCCATCGACCTAAGGATGCTCGATTGGCCCTTTCTATGTCCGCCAGCGCAACGGAAGACGAGCGCGTCTTGAGCAATTGTGCGATTGGCGCCTACTATTTCCCTGTGTTGGTTGTGAGCGCTAGTGCGAGGCACTGGCGGCTTTTCTCGTTGTCGAAACCGGCACTGGGTGGCGTAGATGTTCCTTCGCCGGAAAAACATCGGTAAGGTAGGGGTCAGAAACCAAGACCCGCGAGGAGTAGTGATGAGCGAGGCGTTGTCCATCCACCATGACCAGGCTGGTCATCAGTTCGAGACCAATGTGGACGGTCATCGTGCCTATCTGACCTATATGGACCTTGGGAAGCAGACCCTGGATATCTATCGCACCTTCGTGCCCAACGCATTGCGAGGCCGTGGCATTGCTGCCGCGCTCACCGAGGAAGCGTTGAAGTTCGCCGAAGAGGCAGGTTACACGGTGATCCCGTCCTGCTCCTATGTGGAGCGCTATATGGAGCGCCACCAGCGCCATGCCGCAAAGCTTTGAGCATTGAGTAGAGCGGGACGCAGAGCATCCCAGGATGCGTTCCCACGCAAAGCGTGGGAACGATCAAAAAAAACGCCGGGTTTAGCCCGGCGTTTTTGTGTCCGCAGTGTTTGCTCAGCCGCGTTGGCGCTTGGGCAAGACGTCCTTGAGTTTGGCATGCATGCTGCGCAAGGTGGTCTCGGTGGCGGCCCAGTCGATGCAGGCATCGGTGATCGACACGCCGTATTGCAGGTCGGCCAGATCCTTTGGAATCGCCTGGCAGCCCCAGTTCAGGTGGCTTTCGACCATCAGGCCGATGATCGACTGGTTGCCTTCCAGAATCTGGTTGGCCACGTTCTCCATCACCAGCGGTTGCAGAGCCGGGTCCTTGTTGGAGTTGGCATGGCTGCAATCGACCATGATGTTCGGCTTGATCTTTGCCTTGTTCAGCGCCTGTTCGCACAGGGCCACGCTGACCGAATCATAGTTGGGCTTGCCGTTGCCGCCGCGCAGTACCACGTGACCGTAGGCATTGCCCTTGGTGGTGACGATGGACACGCCACCTTCCTGGTTGATACCCAGGAAACGGTGCGGGCTGGACACCGACTGCAGGGCGTTGATCGCCACCGTCAGGCCGCCGTCGGTGCCGTTCTTGAAACCGACCGCCGAGGACAGGCCGGAAGCCATTTCCCGGTGAGTCTGGGATTCGGTGGTACGTGCGCCAATCGCCGACCAGCTGATCAGGTCTTGCAGGTACTGCGGGGAAATCGGGTCCAGGGCTTCGGTTGCCGTCGGCAGGCCCATTTCGGCGAGGTCCAGCAGCAATTGACGACCGATGTGCAGGCCATCCTGGATCTTGAAGGAGTCGTCCAGGTACGGGTCGTTGATCAAGCCTTTCCAGCCGACGGTGGTACGCGGCTTCTCGAAATAGACGCGCATCACCAGGTACAAGGTGTCGGACACTTCTGCCGCCAGCACCTTCAGGCGCTCGGCGTATTCGTGGGCAGCCTTGAGGTCATGGATCGAGCACGGCCCGATGACCACGAACAGGCGGTGGTCGGTGCCGTCGAGAATCTCACGGATGACTTCGCGGCCCTTGGTGACGGTCTGCAGGGCAGCGTCGCTCAGGGGGATTTCGCGCTTGAGCTGATCGGGCGTGATCAGGGTCTCGTTGGATTCGACGTTAAGGTCGTTGATCGGTAAATCAGCCATCGTGTTACTCGTCAGGGTCACGGGTGCCGGCCGCCAGCGATCCCCGTGCGGCGGAGCACAGCATGATTTAAGTGCAGCGGGGAGCCGAACCTTAGCGCGTTACAAGGTTGCGAGACAATGGGCAAAGGTCGCTTTAATCCAGCACTGGCTGCACAAAAGCCTCCTGGGAGAACTCGCCGGCATGGCGCGTGACCCATTCCCGGGCCAGCGCTTCGCTCTGCCGGGGTGTTGGCCTGGCGCCTTCGTGGAGTCGGCAGTAACGTTGGATCTGGCACACTTGCTCGCCCATCCGTGCCCCGAACAAGGCCTGCTCATCAGTAAAGGTGATGCCGACGCGGTAGCCGTTTTCAGCCTTGCGGCACCACGCTACATAGCCCGGATAGCGGGCCGTGAGGCCCAATGAAGGGATGCGCATCTCGATGGCGGTGCCCTGGCGCCAGGCGCGCGGGTAATTGCATGCGACGCCGCCCAGGCCGATAGTGTGCAGCCGTTGGCGGGAAATGCCGGAAATGGGACGTTGGGTTAATTCGACAGCGACATCATCAGGGTGAGGAAAGAAACGACCCATGCACACGGACTCCGAGCACCGTCCAGTTGACGGCGGTGGCAGCAGTATAGTGAAAGAACTGCACCTTACCGATCTGGATATCGACCAGCAATTATTGGGGCTTCCCGGCACCTCGCTGGTGGTGTTCACCGGCGACGGATGCTCGCGCTGCCGCTTCCTGCACCAGCAACTGCCCGGTTGGGATTTGCCCGTGGACCGGGTCTGTTGGGTGGATGCAGGCCACAATGGCGGCGCGGTGGAACGCTACGAAATCTTTCATCTGCCGGCGTTGTTTGTGGTGTGTGACGGGAAATTCCATGGAATATTAGCGTCACTGACGCGTCTGACCGCCGGCGACCTGACTCAGGGTGTGCAGCAGGCGCTCAAACGAATACCAGAGGAATTGCCATGACCGAAGTTGCAAAAACACAGTCGCCACGGATCGGGATTATCGGCACCGGGGCCATCGGTGGCTTCTATGGTGTGATGCTCGCGCGTGCCGGTTTCGATGTGCATTTCCTGCTGCGCAGCGAGTACGCGGCAGTCAGTGAGCGCGGCCTGCAACTTAACAGCACCCTCCACGGGACCTTGCACCTGCACCCGGTGCAGGCCTATGCCCGCGCCGCGGACATGCCGCCATGCGACTGGCTGCTGGTGGGCACCAAGTCGACGGGGAATGTCGAACTGGCCCCAACCATCGCCCAGATCGCCGCTCCGGACGCCAAGGTCGTGCTGTTGCAAAACGGTCTTGATGTCGAAGATAGCCTGCGGGAACACCTGCCGCCGTCGCTGCACCTGCTGGGTGGCCTGTGCTACATCGGCGTGCACCGCTCCGGCCCCGGAGTTGTCGAGCATCAGGCGCTGGGCCGGGTCAACCTGGGTTACCACAGTGGTCCGGCAGCTAACGACGAGGCCAGCCGGCAGGCGATTGTCGAAGAAGGCGCCGCGCTGTTTCACCAGGCCGGCATCGACTCCCAGGCCATGGCCAATGTGCATCAGGCACGCTGGCATAAACTGGTGTGGAACGTGCCCTACAACGGTCTCTCCGTATTGTTCGGCACCGGCACCACGGCGATGATGGCGGATGAGTCGAGTCGCGAACTGATTCAGGCGCTGATGGCCGAAGTGGTACAGGCCGCCCACGCCTGCGGGCATGAAATCCCCGCCAGTTACGCCGGGCAGATGTTCACCATGACCGAAAGCATGGATGACTACCTGCCCAGCATGTATCACGATTACGCGAACAAGCGCCCGCTGGAACTGGCGGCGATTTACGCACGGCCCTTGGCTGCGGCAAAAGCGGCCGGTTGTGAATTGCCACGCATGCAGGCGCTCTACCAGGCCTTGAGTTTTATGGATCGGCATAACCGCTGATTGGGGGGAACACCATGGCAAAGGGATTGGGCGACAAACTGGTGCTGGCGATTTCCTCGCGGGCGCTGTTCGACCTGAGCGAAAGCCACAAGGTCTACCTGGCCCAAGGGGTCGAGACCTATCGCAAGTACCAGATCGACCACGAGGATGAAATCCTCGAGCCCGGCGACGCCTTCCCGCTGGTGAAGAAACTCCTGAGCCTCAACGCCAGCCTCGGCCGTGCCCGGGTCGAGGTGGTGCTGGTGTCGCGCAACAGTGCCGACACCGGCCTGCGGGTGTTCAATTCGATCCAGCATTACGGCCTGGATATCTCCCGCGCTGCGTTTGTCGGCGGGCGCAGTCCTTATCCTTATCTGGCGGCGTTTGGTTGCCACCTGTTTCTGTCCACCCATGCCGAGGATGTGCGCAGCGCCCTGGATGCCGGGTTTGCCGCAGCGACGATTCTGTCGGGCGGTGCACGTCGGGCCTCGAGTGCTGAATTGCGGATCGCCTTCGATGGTGACGCGGTGCTGTTTTCCGACGAGTCCGAGCGCGTCTATCAGTCGGGAGGTCTTGAAGCCTTCCAGGCCAGCGAGCGGGAGTCGGCACGCGAGCCGTTGCGCGGCGGACCGTTCAAGGGCTTCCTGGCGGCGCTCAACTTGTTGCAACGTGAGTTCCCGGACGAGTCCTGCCCGATCCGCACCGCGCTGGTCACCGCCCGTTCGGCACCTTCCCACGAGCGGGTGATTCGCACGCTGCGCGAATGGGACATCCGTCTCGACGAGTCGCTGTTCCTCGGTGGCCTGGAGAAGTCGGCGTTCCTTGAGGCCTTTGCCGCCGATGTGTTTTTCGATGACCAGGAAGGGCATTGCGAGAAGGCCCGGGAGTTCGTGGCCACCGGGCACGTACCCCATGGCATCAGTAACGAGTTGAAAATTCAGACCGAGGGCTGAGCACTGCCAAAGGCGCTGCTAAGCTGAATCAATCCCCGCCATCCTGGCTGCCCAGGAGGTTCTATGATTCGTTCGATGCTGTACGCCACTGATCTGGGTCTGTATGCGCCTTATGTGATGCAACATGCCCTGGCGCTGGCGCGAACGTTCAAGGCTGATCTGTACGTGATTCACGTGGTCGAGCCCATCGGGCTGTTCGCCGAATCCGTGTTGCAGAGCTACCTTGATGAGAAGGCCTTGAGTGAATGGCAAAGCCAGGGGCTGACAACGGTGATGGCAACCATCGAGCAACGGGTGCTCGACAGTTTTCGCGAGGAGCTGGGGGAAGGGGAGCAGGACCTCAAGTTGATCCGTTCGGTGCGAGTGATCCAGGGCGATCCCTGTGAAGTGATTCTCGACCAGTCGCAGAAACTCTCCGTGGATTTGTTGATCGTAGGTAGTCACAGCCAGGCGGTCGGGGTGGCAACGCCTCTGGGGAGAACCGCCGCACGGGTGCTGCAGTTGTCGCAGGTGCCGGTGTACCTGGTGCCGCTGTTGCAGCGTCGTCGCAGTGATGACGTGTGATTGGTAGAAAACGATAAAAAGTTCTAGATTTATACGTCTAACCTTTAATATAGTTATATACCGTCGCTGATACCCGTGGCGTCTATCCGCTTTGAGGGACACATATGAAGCTTCAACAACTGCGCTACATCTGGGAAGTGGCGCACCACGACCTCAACGTTTCCGCTACTGCTCAAAGCCTTTACACCTCGCAACCCGGTATCAGCAAGCAGATCCGCCTGCTCGAAGATGAGTTGGGCGTTGAGGTGTTCGCGCGCAGCGGCAAGCACCTGACCCGCGTCACCCCGGCCGGTGAGCGCATCATCACCACTGCCGGCGAGATTCTGCGCAAGGTCGAAAGCATCAAGCAGATCGCTCAGGAATTCTCCAACGAGAAGAAGGGCACCCTGTCGATCGCCACCACCCACACCCAGGCGCGTTATGCGCTGCCGCCGGTGATCAGCAGCTTTATCAAGCAGTACCCGGACGTGGCGTTGCACATGCACCAGGGTTCGCCGATGCAGATCGCCGAGATGGCCGCCGACGGCACCGTCGATTTCGCGATTGCCACCGAAGCCCTGGAGTTGTTCGGCGACCTGGTGATGATGCCGTGCTATCGCTGGAACCGCTGTGTGGTAGTGCCTCAAGGTCACCCACTGGCCAAGCTGCCGAAGCTGACTCTGGAAGCCCTGGCTGAGTACCCGATCGTGACTTACGTATTCGGTTTTACCGGCCGTTCGAAACTTGACGAAGCCTTCAGCCATCGTGGCCTGACGCCGAAAGTGGTGTTCACCGCTGCCGACGCCGACGTCATCAAGACTTATGTACGCCTGGGCCTGGGCGTCGGTATCGTCGCCAAGATGGCGGTCGATACCAAGCTCGACAGTGACCTGGTGGTGCTTGATGCCAGCGAACTGTTCGAGTCCAGTGTGACCAAGATCGGTTTCCGTCGCGGCACCTTCCTGCGCGGTTTCATGTGCGACTTCATCGAGAAATTCGCGCCGCACCTGACGCGCGAAGTGATGGCCAAGGCCATCCAGTGCCATAACAAGCAGGAGCTGGAAGAGCTGTTCGACGGCGTTGAACTACCGGTTCACTGATCGGCTTACTTGACCTCGGTAACAGCAAACTGTTGCCGAGCGCCTCCCACCAGAATCTCCACCTCATCCCCTTCGAACTTGCCCAGCAGGCTTTTGCCCAGAGGCGAGCGTGGGGTGATGACGGTCACCGGTTGCCCCACCACATCGACCTTCAACCCTGCGCCGTCCGGTGCCAGGAATAGCCACTGCTGGCGATCGTTTTCATCCACCAGCCCCAGCAATGCGCCCACCTCGATACCGCGCTGGTCATCGTAGGCACGCAGTTGCATGTTCTGGCAGAGCGTCAGCGCCTGCCTGATTTCTTCGACGCGCCGGGCCTGGCCTGCGGCCAGGTAGGACGCTTCCAGCCCCAGGGTGTCGTATTTGTTCTCGGCGATGTTTTCTTCGTGGGTCGCGGTTTCATACGCGGTTTGCGCGGCGCGCTGGGCGATATCGAGATCGACCGCGAGTTTGTCCAGGACCAGTTGGTGAACGGCGTGCTTATTCATGGGCGGCTTTCGTGATCAATCGCAAAATTGCAGGACGTTGGCCCGGCTCTTGTCGTTGGGAGCGTTCTGGTCCTGTTGCAGCCAGAACTGGCATTTGGGGTTGGACAGGTTGCGCGGGTTGTTGCGGGCCTGCTCCAGGGTTTGCTGTTGCTCCTGCTTGCGGAGGTTCTCCTGGTACTGCTCGAACATCCGGTTCGGCGGCTCTGGTGCAACCACCTCCGGCTTGCCCAGCTGCTGCACCACTCGGGCCACTGGGGCTACGGTTTGCTCAGGCAGGTAGCGGGACGCCAGCCACAGGCTCAGCACGATGGCAATAAACCCCAGCCACAGGCCGAAGGCCACGGCGATGCTGAGCTTGAACAGCGAGAACGAACGATCAGACATGGTGGCCTCCTGGCAGGCACGTGCGGCATGGCGCCGATTGTCCCACAGCCACGTGCAGAATAATCGCGATCAACCCTTCGCAATCGAGGCATTTATACGGACAATCGAGCCTTTGAGCGTTGGAGCCCGGAATGAAAGCCCGCTGGGATATTTTTTGCAGCGTCGTCGATAACTACGGCGACATCGGCGTGACCTGGCGCCTGGCCCGGCAATTGGTGGCGGAACAAGGTTGCGCGGTGCGTTTGTGGGTCGATGACCTGCGGGCGTTCGAACGCATGTGCCCCGAGATTGACGTGCAGGTGCACCAGCAGTGGCAAGAGGGCGTTGACGTGCGCTACTGGCCAGCCGACTGGCCGGCGACCGACGCGGCAGACGTGGTGATCGCTGCGTTCGCCTGCCAACTGCCGCCGGACTATATGGAAGCGATGGCCGCGCGCGAACGCACGCCGCTGTGGATGAACCTGGATTACCTGAGCGCCGAGGACTGGGTGGTCGGCTGTCACGGCCTGCCGTCGGTGAAATTCAAGGGCGTGCAAAAGTACTTCTTCTTTCCGGGTTTCCGTCCCGGTACCGGAGGCTTGCTGCGCGAGGACGGGCTGCTGGAACAGCGCGATGCCTTCCAGCAAGACGCCATCGCCCGGCAACACTTTTTGCAGGCGCTCGGGGTTTTCCCGGCAGCCGGTGCGCGACTGATGTCGTTGTTCGCCTATGAAAACGCCGGGCTGGCCAGTTGGCTCGACGTGCTGGCGGCCGATGGACGCGCCACTCATCTGCTGGTGCCCGAAGGGCGAATTCTCGGTGACGTGCAGCGCTGGCTGGGTGTCGAGTCGTTGAGCGTCGGCGTTGTGTTCCAGCGCGATGCCCTGACCGTGCAAGTGCTGCCATTCGTGCGCCAGGAGCAATACGACCGCCTGTTGTGGTGCTGCGACTTCAATGCCGTACGCGGTGAAGACTCGTTTGTGCGGGCGCAATGGGCGGGCCGGCCGTTGTTGTGGCACATCTATCGCCAGGACGAAGACATTCACCTGGACAAACTCGATGCCTTCCTCGATCTGTATACCAACGGCCTGTCACCCGCCGCGAAAACCGCGTTGGTCAGCCTTTGGCAAGCCTGGAACGCTGATGGCGATATGGCACATAGCTGGAAAATGCTGCTGGAACACTGGCCGGAAGTGACCGCGAATGCCGAGAAATGGGCTCTGGAACAAGGCTCGCGGACCGATCTTGCGACGGCGCTGGTACAGTTTTATGTAAATTGGATATGATACGCGACCTTGATTTTTGTAAATCCCATCCAAATTTCGGATATTCGCAATGAAAACTGGTAAAGAACTGAAACCCGGTACAGTGATCCGTCTCGAAAACGACCCTTGGCTGGTTCAGAAAGCTGAGTTCACCAAGTCTGGTCGTAACAGCGCAATCATGAAGACCAAGCTGAAGAACCTGCTGACCGGTTACAAGACCGAGATCGTCTACAGCGCCGATGACAAACTGGACGACGTGATCCTCGACCGCAAAGAAGCGACCCTGTCCTTCATCAGCGGCGACACCTACACGTTCATGGACACCACCGACTACACCATGTACGAGCTGAACGCTGAAGATATCGAAGCCGTTCTGCCGTTCATCGAAGAAGGCATGGACGACGTCTGCGAAGCCATTTTCTTCGAAGAGCGCCTGGTTTCCGTAGAGCTGCCGACCACCATCGTGCGTAAGGTCGACTACACCGAAGGTTCCGCTCGCGGCGACACTTCGGGCAAGGTGATGAAGCCTGCCAAACTGAGCAACGGTACCGAACTGCAGGTTGCAGATTTCATCGAAATCGGCGACATGATCGAGATCGACACCCGTGAAGGTGGTTCGTACAAAGGTCGCGCCAAGAAGTAATTCTTGCGCCACCGGTACAACAAGAAGCCCGACCATGAGTCGGGCTTTTTTGTGGGCGCTGTTTTTTATTTCAAGTGTTGCTTCAGCTCCTCGGACGCTTGCAGCAGCGCCGAGCGAACTTCCGGTACCTGGCTGACGACGTTCAGCAAACCGTAGTCATGAATCATGCCGTTGTAGCGCACGGCGGTCACCGGCACACCGGCTTCATCCAGCTTGCGGGCGTAGGCTTCGCCTTCGTCACGCAGCACATCGGAGCCTGCGGTCTGAATCAACGCAGGTGGCAAACCCTTGAGCTGTGCGGTTGTGGCCCGCAGCGGCGACGCATAGATCTCGGCACGCTGCTTGGCATCGGTGGTGTAGTTGTCCCAGAACCACTTCATCATGTTTCGGGTCAGGAAGTGGCCTTCGGCAAACTGGTTGTAGGAGCCTGTGTCGAAGTTTGCATCGGTCACCGGCCACAACAGCAGTTGGAACTTGATCTTTGGGGTGCCTTTGTCTTTGGCCATCAGGCTGACGACTGCCGCCATGTTGCCGCCGACGCTGTTGCCGGCGACGGCCAGGCGATTGCCATCGACGTCGATCTCGCTGCCGTGTTCGGCCACCCACTTCGTTGCGCCGTACGCCTGGTTGATCGCCACCGGGTAGTGCGCTTCAGGGGATGGCGTGTAGTTGACGAATACCGCCGCCGCTCCCGACCCCACCACCAGGTCACGCACCAGCCGCTCGTGGGTCGGGAAATCCCCGAGTACCCAGCCACCGCCGTGGAAGAACATGAACACCGGCAATGTGCCCTTGACCCCGGCCGGACGCACGATGGTCAGGCTCAGCGGCTGGCCATCGACCTGAATGGTCTTCTGGCTGACGTCGGCCTTGGGCAGCGTCAGTTTTACTCCCGACTGGGCACCTGTCAGCACGGCGCGAGCTTCTTTGGGCGTCAGCTGCTCCATCGGTTTGCCGGTGCTGGCGTTCAGTGCATCCAGGAACGCCTGGGTGTTGTGCTCCACGTCACCGCCGGCCGCAAAGGCGTTGGTGATCGAGAAAGCGAGCAGGGTGCCGGTGAGTACTTTGTCAAATGTGTTCATGTTCTTCTCCAAAAAACCGCGTGGGGTTAGACGGTCACGTGCAGGCGTACATCGACGTTGCCACGGGTGGCGTTGGAGTACGGGCAGACCTGGTGGGCCGCGTCGACCAGGCTTTGTGCTTCGTCCTGGGCCAGGCCGGGCAGGCTGACGTGCAGGTCGATGTCCAGGCCGAAACCGCCGGGGATTTGACCGATGCCGACGTGGGCAGTGATCGAAGCGTCATCCGGGATTTTGCGTTGGGTCTGGCTGGCGACGAATTTCAGGGCGCCGATAAAGCAGGCGGAGTAGCCGGCGGCGAACAGTTGTTCCGGGTTGGTGGCCTGGCCACCCGCGCCGCCCAGCTCTTTTGGCGTGGAGAGTTTTACATCGAGGATATTGTCGCTGGAAACAGCGCGACCATCACGGCCGCCGGTGGCGGTGGCTACTGCGGTATAGAGAGTTTGCATGGTGAGTTCCTCGTCAGTATTTGCGCTAATTGTTTGCGCGCTAAGTAAGTGGCGAGATGAATGTATCGCGCTAATAGTTAGTGCGCAAGATAAATTTGGAAAATATTTTGCCTGGCCCGATGGCGGGGCACTGCACAAGCAAATGTGGGAGCGGGCTTGCTCGCGAATGCTGTGAATCAGTCAATGCACCTAGTGACTGTCACACCGCATTCGCGAGCAAGCCCGCTCCCACTTTTTTTGATACGTGGTGCCTTTAGAGGGAGACTTGCAAGTTTTTCCGCAGCGCCAGTAAATCGCCCTGCAGCTTGCGCAGTTGTTCGATGTCCAGCCCGCTGGCGCCCAGAATGCACTGCGGAATATCCATCGCCTTGTCCCGCAGGGTACGCCCGGCATCGGTCAACTCAACCACCACCACACGCTCGTCTTCACGGCTGCGGGTGCGACTGAGCAGGCCTTCGGCTTCCAGGCGCTTGAGCAGCGGGGTCAGGGAGCCGGGATCCGTCAGCAGGCGATTGCTGATTTCGCCTACGGTCAATCCATCCTCTTCCCAGAGCACCATCATGGCCAGGTACTGCGGATAGGTCAGGCCGAGGGCTTGCAGCAGGGGTTTATAGACCTTGGTCATCAACAACGAGGTGGAATGCAGGGCAAAACACAGTTGGTTGTCGAGCAGCAAGGATTCGCAGGTATCGAGGGGCTTGGTCATGGCAGTGCCTTAAAACGTGTCTGGTTTTGAATCTAGCGGGCAAATCTTTAACGCGCCAGACAATTCTGTCCGCTCGGTCAGCCGAAGGCGCTTTGCAGCGCAAGATCCCACGGCGGCACCGGGCTGAAGCGCGCCTTGAGGTATTCCAGCAATAACCGGCTGCGGGCGTTGGCGTGTTGCTCCAGGCGCAGGGCGTAGATTCCGGCGGTTTCAGGTGTCGGCAAGCCGTTCTCGCAGAACAGTGGCACCAGCTCGCCGCGCACCAGGTATTCGCTGGCGAGCCAGGTGGGCAGGTGCGCAATGCCCAACCCCGCCAGGGCGCCTGAAAGCAGGGCTTCGGCGTTGTTGGCGCTCATGCGAATGCGTTGCGGGCGGTAGGTGGCCTTGCGCCCGTCCAACTCAAAACGCCAGGCGAACATCGGTGCCAGGCCTTCCCAGTCCAGGCCGTCGTGTTCGTTCAACTGGCTGGGATGAGTCGGTGTGCCACGGCTTTTGAGGTAGGCCGGGCTGGCGCAGGCGATGCGCACGATGCTGGCCAGGGGCGTGGCGATCAGCCGGGTGTCGACGATATGCCCGGCCCGCAGCACTAGGTCGACCTTGCCCAAATGCTCGCCCTGCATGTCGACAAAGCTGTCGATCAAGTGCAAGTGCACGTCCAGGCCTGGGTAGACGTTGAGAAAGTCGGCGATGGCAGGCGCCAGGTGCCGCCGACCGAAGGCGGCCGGGGCGTCCACGCGGATCAACCCTTCAGGCGCATGGCTCAGCGACACCGCTTCGGCCCGCGCCAGTTGCAGCTCGCTGACGATCCGGCGGGCGCGCTCGGCAAACGCCAGGCCGGCGGGTGTTGGCACCACCGCATGGGTGCTGCGTTGGAACAGCCGGCTGCCCACCGAGCTTTCCAGGCTGTCGATACGCCGCGCCACTGCCGAGGGCGTGAGCGGATGACGTCGCGCAGCGGCGGAAAAACTGCCTGCTTCCAGTACATCCAGAAACAGGCTCAGTTGGTCGGTCAGCGTATTGGGGTTCATCAGCGGCTGCTTATGCGAAGTTGGCACAGCCATTGTGCGTTGCTGTGCGTTTCCGCGCTAGGACGGACTGCGTAGCATGCAAGGCTCGGGAATGGCGGGAGCGAAGTGGTGGCAGATTTAGCGTTGTATTTGGCACTGGGTGTCGCGTTGGGCACGGTCGGCGGCTTGTTCGGCATCGGCGGTGGGCTGATTGCGATTCCAGTGTTGGGGGTGTTCTTTGGCCTGGACCAACAGATCGCCCAAGGCACGGCCCTGGTGATGGTGGTGCCGAATGTGATGCTCGCGTTGTGGCGTTATCACCAGCGCAACCGGATCGAACTGCGCCATGCATTGCCGCTGGGCGTGATGGGATTCTCCTTCGCCTGGCTGGGCTCGATCTGGGCGGTGGGGATCGATGCTGACCTGATGCGTGTGGGTTTTATCGCCTTTCTGCTGGTGTTGGCGTCCTACAACCTGCTGCGAATGTTTACCCACAACGCACCACCTTCCGCGCAGATGCGCTACTCCTGGCCGTGGCTGGGGGTGCTGGGCGCGGCGTCGGGCTCCATGGGCGGCTTATTCGGGGTGGGCGGCGCGGTGGTGGCCACGCCGGTGCTGACCAGCATTTTCGGCACCAGCCAAGTGGTTGCCCAAGGGCTGTCGCTGGCCCTGGCCTTGCCGAGCACCAGCGTGACCCTGGTGACCTACGCCTGGCACCATGAAGTGGACTGGGTGATCGGTTTACCACTGGCCGTCGGCGGCCTGCTCAGCATCAGTTGGGGTGTGAAAGTCGCCCACGCCATGCCGGAGCGTATGTTGCGCGGGCTGTTCTGCGGGTTCCTGGCAGTTTGCGCGGTGATGCTGACCTTTAAAGTTTGAAGCCTTCGAGGATGTATTCGGCGAGGCATTCGGTCATCGGCGAAGTCATCCCGGGATTGCGCAACAGCCGCAGATTGACCGAGGGCAGCGGTGGGAAACCTTCTTCACTGCCCAGCACCCGCAAGTCTTCGGTTACCAGGCTCTCCATGCTGACAGTGACCGCCAGGCCCGCGCCGACCACTGCCTGGATCGCCGCGCCGTTGGAGCTGTGGTACGCCAGGCGATATTCACGGCCAACGGCATCAAGTGCAGCGCGGGTCCATTGGGTGCAGAAGCTGTCCATGCCGGAAATCGCCAAGGGCAGGGCACTGTGATCATCCAGGCAGAAACACGGGGCGGCCACCCACACCATCCGTTCATTACGCAACAGCTCGCCCATCTCATTCCCGGGTTCGCGGCTGATGACCGTCAGGGCCAGGTCCCGGCGCTGCATCAATATCGACGACGACTCGCAGTGCATTTCAATCTGGATCAGCGGGTAAGCTTTGGAGAAGCGCTTGAGAATCCCCGGCAAGTAGCGCATCACGTAATCGTCGGGTGTGCCGATGCGCACCAGCCCGACCATGTGCGGCTCGCGCAGGGTGTTGAATACTTCGCTGTGCAACTTCAGGATCCTGCGGGCATAGCCCAATAGCACCTGGCCTTCCGGCGTCAGCCGTACCTGGCGGCCATCGCGCTCGAACAACTTGCGCTGCAACACATCTTCTTCCAGGCGTTTCATCTGCATGCTCACCGCCGACTGCGTGCGGTTGACCTGCTCGCCGGCGCGGGTGAAACCACCCTGATCGGCGATGGCGACGAAGGTGCGCAGCACTTCAGTGTCGATACTCGGGTAGCTGGACAATCGATCAATCTCCGAGATGTATTGCATAAGAAACATTCGTTGGATTGATCATAGCCCCAGGCACAGACTTCAGTCATCCCCACTGGAGGGCGAGATGATGAAAGGTCAAAGAGGCTTTGTTCTGATGGCGAAGCGGCCGTTTTCCGGGCTGCTTCAACTGGGTTCCCAGTGGCTGGCCGTGCACCGTGAGCGCCAACTGTTGATGGGCATGAGCGATGATGCGCTCAAGGATATCGGGCTCAACCGTGGCGATGTCGAGCAGGAAAGCCGCCGGCACTTTTGGGAAGATCCGCTGCGAAAATGACGCGGGATGCAGTAGGGTGGTTCGCGAGCACACAAGGAGAGACACATGCCCGCAGAGTTATCCTTTTCCCTCAAGCAAGCGCGACGCCTGGCGCTGGCTACCCAAGGTTTTTCCGGGCGCCAGCCGCCGGCGTTGATCAAGGCCGCACAGGTCAATCGCCTGGTTGAGCGTTTGGGCGTGTTGCAGATTGATTCGGTGAATGCGGTGGTGCGCTCGCACTACCTGCCGCTGTTTTCCCGGCTGGGTAACTACTCTCCATTGATTCTTGAACAGGCCGCCTGGAGTTCGGGGCGGCGCCGTTCTCTGTTCGAGTATTGGGGGCATGAGGCTTCTTTGTTGCCGATGGCGCTGTACCCGCTGATGCGCTGGCGCATGGCGCGGGCGGCCCAGGGGCAGGGCATCTATCAGCAAATGGCGCGGTTTGGTCGTGAGCAGCAGGCCACTATCGCGCGGGTGCTGGGCATTGTTGAGCAGCAAGGCGCCTTGGGGGCGGGCAGTTTGTCGACCCGCGAGGAGCGCGCCGGCCCCTGGTGGGATTGGAGCGATGAAAAGCATGCGTTGGAATGGCTGTTCGCCGCCGGCCAGGTGACCGTCGCCGGGCGTCGTGGTTTTGAGCGTTTGTATGACCTGCCGGAGCGTGTGATTCCGGCCGACATTCTCCAGCAAGCCCCGTTGGACGAGGCCGAAGCGCAGCGCGGCTTGCTGTTGCACAGCGCCACGGCGTTGGGTGTGGGCACTGAAAAAGACCTGCGGGACTACTTCCGCCTCGACCCGGCCGACAGCCGCGGACGTCTGGCGGAACTGGTCGAGGACGGGCAATTGATCGCGTGCGAGGTCCAGGGTTGGAAACAGCCGGCTTATTGCCTGCCCGAGCCGAAAGTCCCGCGCAAGGTGCCCGCCAGCGCATTGTTATCGCCATTCGATTCACTGATCTGGGAGCGCAGCCGTACCGAGCGGTTGTTCGATTTCCGCTATCGTCTGGAGATCTACACGCCTCAGGACAAGCGGGTGTATGGCTATTACGTGTTGCCGTTCCTGCACAATGAGCGGATCGCCGCGCGCGTGGATTTACGCGCAGAGCGGGCGGCCGGGCGCCTGGCGGTGCATGCCGTTCACGAGGAAGAGCCGGGGCTGGACGAGGAAGGGATGCAGGCGTTGGCCCTGAATCTGCGGCAGATGGCCGACTGGCTCGGGCTTGAGCAGATTCAGCTCAATTGCCAGCGGGCCAGTGCGGCGCGGTTGCGGGTGGCGCTCTTAGCGCTTGACCTGTTTTAGCGTCTCGGCAATCAGGAAGGCCAATTCCAGCGACTGATCGGCGTTCATCCGTGGGTCGCAGTGAGTGTGGTAGCGGTCCGATAGCCCGTCTTCGGTAATCGGCCGCGCGCCACCGATGCACTCGGTGACATTCTGCCCGGTCATCTCGATATGAATCCCGCCGGCATACGTGCCCTCGGCTTCATGCACCTGAAAGAACTCCTTCACTTCGCTGAGGATCTGCGCGAAGTCTCGGGTCTTGTAGCCGCTGCTGGCCTTGATGGTGTTGCCGTGCATCGGGTCGGAACTCCACAGCACCTGCTTGCCTTCGCGCTGCACGGCGCGGATCAGGTTCGGCAGATGGTCACCGACCTTGTTCGCACCCATGCGCGCAATCAGGTTCAGGCGGCCCGGGTCGTTGTCCGGGTTGAGGATGTCGATCAAGCGGATCAGGTCATCGGGGTTCATGCTCGGGCCGACCTTGACCCCGATCGGGTTGTTCACCCCGCGCAGGAATTCGACGTGGGCACCGTCCAGTTGGCGGGTGCGATCACCGATCCACAGCATGTGGGCCGAGCAGTCGTAGTAATCATTGGTCAGGCTGTCGCGGCGCACGAAGGCTTGTTCGTAGTTGAGCAGCAGCGCCTCGTGGGCGGTGAAGAAACTGGTCTCGCGCAGTTGTGGCGAGCTGTCCATGCCACAGGCGCGCATAAAGGCCAGGGTTTCATCGATACGGTCGGCCAGTTGGCTGTACTTCTCGGCCAGGGCCGAGTTGGCGATGAAGTCCAGGTTCCACTTGTGCACCTGGTGCAGGTCGGCAAAACCGCCCTGGGCAAAGGCCCGCAGCAGGTTCAGGGTGGCGGTGGACTGGTGGTAGGACTGCAGCAGGCGGTCCGGGTCCGGCACGCGGCTTTTTTCGTCGAAACCGATGCCGTTGACGATATCGCCACGGTAGGCGGGCAGGGTGATGCCGTCGATGGTTTCATCGTTGGAAGAGCGCGGCTTGGCGAACTGGCCCGCCATACGCCCGACCTTGACCACCGGGCAACCGGCGGCGAAGGTCATCACAATCGCCATCTGCAGCAGCACCTTGAAGGTGTCGCGAATCTTTGCCGCCGAAAACTCGGCAAAACTCTCCGCGCAATCACCGCCTTGCAACAGGAAGGCGCGACCCTGGGTGACCTCGGCAAACTGACGGCGCAATTCACGGGCCTCACCGGCAAACACCAGCGGCGGATAACTCGCCAGGTTCTGCTCGACCTGCGACAGGTGCGCAGCGTCAGGGTACTGGGGTTGTTGCTGGATCGGCAGGGCGCGCCAGCTGTCGGGGCTCCAGGGTTGGCTCATCATGAACTCGAGTGATTTGCGGTCGGGCCGTCATGTTATCAGCAATTAGTACGTGACCTGCTGCTGCCGGTTCGCCCACAATCCCGCCTTTCCTGTTGGCCCCGCGTTAGGAGTTGCAATGTCTGAGGAGCGCGTCGAGCGCCTGCTGGCTGAGGTCCATGATGACTTCGGCATGATCCGTGTGCTGGAAGTGGCCGATTATCGCTTTCTCGAGTTCGGCGATGCCATCGAGCAGAGTTGCGTGTTTACCGCTGACCCGAGTTGGTTGGAATACGATTACACACGGGCGATGCTGATTGGGGCGTTGTGTCATGAGCAGCCGGAGAGTGCGTTGTTCTTGGGCTTGGGCGCCGGGACGTTGACTCAGGCTTGTCTGAAGTTTTTGCCTTTGGAAGATGTAGAGGCCATCGAGTTGCGGCCTGATGTGCCGCGTCTGGCCATTGAGTACTTGGGGCTGGATGATGATCCTCGGCTGTATATCCGCGTTGGGGATGCGTTGGAATTGCTGCCTTCGGCTGAGTCGGCGGACCTGATTTTTGTTGACCTGTATACCGATGTTGGCCCGGGCGTTGGGCATCTGGCTTGGACGTTTCTGGAGAACTGCCAGAAGAAGCTGAATCCGGGTGGGTGGTTGGTGATTAATCAGTGGGCTACCGATGACGGCAAGCCGTTGGGGGCGGCGTTGTTGCGTGGGTTGTATCACCGGCATTACTGGGAGCTGCCGGTGAAGGAGGGGAATGTGATTCTTTTGGTGCCGGCGGACCTGGATCAGGAGCTTGATCTGGCTGCGTTGTCTGCGCGGGCTGAGGGGTTGGCGTCGCGCTTGGGGTATTCGTTGCAGTCGCTGATTAAGGCGATTCGGCCGGCTACGTAGGGTTTTTATTGTGTACATATCCGTTATTTAGGTAACGGCTACTTA
>NZ_JAXCIS010000182.1:0-10293 GCF_034044025.1 Pseudomonas sp. SED1 | reverse complement strand
GGACAGGTGTTGTGCTTAGAGGCTGTAGTAGTAGCCGCGGCTACGCAGCGCCACGATCCGTGGCCGGCCATCCGGGTGCGGGCCGATCTTCTTGCGCAGGTTGCTGACGTGCATGTCCAGGCTGCGGTCATACAGGGTCAGCTTGCGGCCCAGGGCGATTTGCGCCAGTTCCTGCTTGTCCAGCGGCTCGCCCGGCTGGCGCAACAAAGCTTCCAGCAGACGGCTTTCGGAAACGGTCAGGGCAAACTCCTGTTCATCGATAGTGACCACGCCACGCACCGGGCTGAAGCACAGGTCACCCAGCTCCAGCTGTGTAGACACAGCGGCCGGGTGACTGCGGCGCAGCACAGCGCGCAGGCGGGCGGTCAGTTCGCGAGGGTCGCAGGGTTTGGCCAGGTAATCGTCGGCGCCCAGCTCCAGGCCGAGGATCCGGTCCAGCGGTTCGCCGCGAGCCGAGAGCATCAGCACCGGCAGCTCCGGGTGGTCGTTGCGCAATTGCTTGAGCAGCTCCAGGCCACTGCCGTCGGGCAGCATCACGTCGAGCACCACGGCCGCCGGGGCGGCTTCGGCCAATGCCTTGCGGGCGCTCAAGCCGTCATGGCAGGCGCGCACCTGGAAACCTTCCTGGCTCAACCAACTGGTCAGCAGCTCACAGAGCTCCTGGTCATCATCTATCAGTAACAGCTCGCTCATGACTCACTCAATTTAGCCATTGTCGACGGCGCCGGTGCCCGCCACTGGCGAAGATCCCGCACAGCAGGGCGATCAGCGCGACTGCTCCACCGGTCACGAACCATTGCTGTTGCTCGGTAAGCCAGCGTGGCAAGGCACTGCCCTGTGCTTCTTTGAGTTGCTGGACCAGGCGTTGGTTCTCCTGGCGCAGTTTACTCAGTTGGGTGCTTTCCCGGGTGGCGTCAGCACTTTGCAATTGCTTGCTCAGTTCATCCCGCTGCCGTTCGCTTTCTTTCAAACGTTGCTGCAAATCGGTGATCTGGCTGCCGGCACTCAAGGACAGGGGCGTGGAACTGCCGGTGTTCGAGGTTTCTTCAGCGTGGGCCGTAGCCCCGATCATTAACACTGCCAACAGACACAACTGACGTAAGCGCATCGGAACTCCTGATTCCACACGAATATTCAGAACGTTGTCGGCAGGTTACCGGGAATAATGAGCGATTAGGAGTGCGCTGAAGCCATTTGGTTCAGCGCGCAACGAATCAAGGCAGGACTTGCTTGAACGGCTTGACCAGCACATGAGCATATACGCCGGCCGCGACATACGGATCAGCGTCGGCCCAGGCCTGCGCCGCCGCCAGGGAGGCGAACTCGGCGACGATCAGGCTACCGGTGAAACCGGCGTCTCCCGGGTCATTGCTGTCGACTGCCGGGTGCGGGCCGGCGAGCACGATGCGGCCTTCGGCTTGCAGTTGCTTCAGGCGCTCAACGTGGGCCGGGCGCACGCCCAGGCGTTTTTCCAGGGAGTTGGCGACGTCGGTGGCAATGATGGCGTAGAGCATGTCAGTCCTCGGTTTTCGGCGTGGTAGGGTCGGTGTCATGCAGGTGGCGCGACAGGTAGATACCCTGGCCGACCAGGAACAGCACGGTCATGCCCAGGCTGCCGAACACCTTGAAGTCCACCCAGTAGCTCTGGAAGGTGAAGGCGACGAACAGGTTGGCGGCGCCGCAGAACAGGAAAAACACGATCCAGGCGATGTTCAGGCGCACCCAGATCGGCTCCGGCAAGCTCAGCGCGTGGCCCATGATCCGCTTGATCAGCAGGCGATCACCGATAAAGTGGCTGCCGATAAAGGCCAGGGCGAACAGCCAGTTGACCACCGGGGCTTTCCATTTAAGGAAGGTTTCGCTGTGGAAGGCCAGGGTCAGGCTGCCGAAGACGAGGCAGGCGATCAGGGTCAGCCATTGGCTTTTTTCCAGCTTGCGCTGGGAGATGAAGAGCGCGCCGTAGACCACCACGGAGCTGATGATCAGCACCGCCGTGGCACTGTAGATGCCACCGACTGTCAGCTCGTGGCCGGCAATATCGATAACGCGAGGGTCGATTTTGTAAACGATGAAAAACAGCAACAGCGGGATGAAGTCGATGAATTGTTTCACAGTAAGAGCCAGAAGCTGGATGTGGCGGCATAATAACAAACATCCTTGGTAGCGAAAGCGCCAGCTGACTTGAGGTTACACACTCCCGTGAATGTTGATTTGCACTGCCATAGCACAGCCTCCGACGGCGCCCTGGCGCCCGCGGTCCTGGTTGCGCGTGCGTTTGAAAAAGGCGTGCGAGTCCTGTCGTTGACCGACCACGACACCCTCGAAGGCCTGGCAGAGGCCCGTGAAGCGGCGGATGCGTTGGGCATGCAACTGGTCAACGGGGTTGAATTGTCCTGCACCTGGGGCGGCGCAACCATCCACGTATTGGGCTACGGTTTCGACGTCAACGCGCCGCCGCTGGTGGAGGCCATCGCCAAATTGCACGATGGCCGCTGGCTGCGGTCCGAAGAAATAAGCCGCAAGCTGGCCCTCAAGGGCATGCCCAACGGTCTGGAAGGCGCCCGCGCGATCCAGCAGGAGCTGGGCGACAGCGGCAACGCCCCGGCCCGTCCGCACTTTGCCGACTGGATGGTGCGTGAAGGTTTTGTAAAGGATCGCGCCGAAGCGTTCCGCAAATGGCTGGGTGCCGGCAAGCTGGGGGACGTCAAGCAACACTGGCCAACCCTGGAAGACACCGTCGGCACATTGCGGGCAGCAGGTGCCTGGGTCAGCCTGGCGCACCCGTGGCATTACGATTTCACCCGCAGCAAGCGCCGCAAGTTGATTGGCGACTATATTGGAGCGGGCGGCCACGCAATTGAAGTGGTCAACGGGCATCAACCCGCCGAACAGGTGGGTAGTTTGGCGATTCTTGCCCGCGAATTTGGTCTGCTGGTCAGCGCCGGCAGTGATTTTCATGGCCCTGGCGGCTGGTCCGAGATTGGCGAGTACCGCGCCGTCCCGGAAGATTTGCCGCCCCTTTGGTGTCGCTTCAAACATGACCCCATTATTGCCACCGTCTGAACAGGTAGAACACGTGAGTCAATTCTTCCAGATTCATCCGGAAAACCCGCAGGCGCGCCTGATCAAACAGGCCGTGGAGATTATCCGTGCCGGTGGCGTGGTGATCTACCCCACGGATTCCTCCTACGCAATCGGTTGCCAGATCGGCGACAAGAATGCGGTCGAGCGCGTAAGACGCTTGCGTGACCTGGACAAGAACCACAACTTCGCACTGATTTGCAGCGACCTGTCCCAACTAGGACTGTTCGCCAAGGTAGACACCGGCACCTTCCGCCTGCTCAAGGCCCACACGCCTGGCCCCTACACCTTCATCCTCAACGCCACCCGCGAAGTGCCGCGCCTGCTGCTGCACCCGAAGAAGCGCACCATCGGCCTGCGGGTGCCGGAACACCCGATCGCCCTGGCGCTGCTGGCCGAACTCGGTGAGCCGCTGATGAGCGTGTCGCTGATCCTGCCGGGTGAAACCGAGCCGTTGTACGACCCTTACGAAATGCGCCGCCTCCTGGAAAAACACGTCGACCTGATCATCGATGGCGGCTACGGCGGCAACAAGGCCTCCACCGTGATCAACCTTGCCGACGGCGAGCCGGAAGTGGTGCGCGTGGGTTGTGGCGACCCGGCACCGTTCATGGTCGAGGCCTGAATGTCGGCCGTGGAATCCGTCGACAGCCAGGCGGGCGCCCAGCAGGAACTGCCATTTGCCATGGTCTACGGTCAAGCCGTCATGGAAATGCCGCTGGACCTGTACATTCCGCCGGACGCCCTGGAAGTCTTCCTCGAAGCCTTCGAAGGCCCGCTGGACTTGCTGCTGTACCTGATCCGCAAACAGAACATCAACATCCTCGACATCCCGGTGGCGGAAATCACCCGCCAATACATGGGCTATGTCGAGTTGATGCAGACCGTGCGCCTGGAACTGGCTGCCGAGTACCTGGTGATGGCCGCGATGCTCGCGGAGATCAAGTCGCGCATGCTGCTGCCGCGCTCGGAAAGCATCGAGGCGGAAGAGGATGACCCGCGCGCCGAACTGATCCGCCGCCTGCAGGAGTACGAACGCTTCAAGGCCGCTGCCGAAGGCATCGACGGCCTGAGCCGGGTTGGTCGCGATGTGGTGGTGCCCAAGCTCGACGCCCCGGAAGCCCGGGCGCGCAAACTGCTGCCAGACGTAAGCCTGGAAGAATTGCTGATGTCCATGGCCGAAGTACTGCGCCGTGGCGATATGTTTGAAAGCCACCAGGTCAGCCGTGAGGCGCTGTCCACCCGCGAGCGCATGAGCGATGTGCTGGACCGCCTCAAGGGCGGCGGGTTTGTGCCTTTCGTCGAACTGTTTACCAAGGAAGAAGGGCGCCTGGGGGTGGTGGTGACCTTTATGGCGGTCCTCGAACTGGTCAAGGAATCCTTGGTCGAGCTGGTCCAGAATGAGCATTTTGCGGCTATCCACGTGCGGGCGCGAGCCGAATAAAGAGCTGAATCGATGAATCTGACTGAACCCCGCGAACTGGCCCCGCTGCTGGAGGCCTTTCTCCTGGCCTCGGGCAAGCCGCAATCCCTGGAACGCCTGTTCGAACTGTTTGAAGAAGCCGAGCGCCCTGAGCCGCCGGTGTTCAAGAAGGCGTTGGAGATTCTGCGCAAGTCCTGCGACGGCCGTGCTTTTGAGCTGCGGGAAGTGGCTTCCGGGTATCGCCTGCAAATCCGCGAGAAGTTTTCGCCGTGGGTTGGCCGCCTCTGGGAGGAACGCCCGCAACGTTATTCCCGGGCGATGCTGGAAACCATGGCGCTGATCGCCTATCGCCAGCCGATCACCCGGGGCGAGATCGAAGACGTGCGGGGCGTGGCGGTCAACAGCCATATCGTCAAGACGTTGCTGGAGCGTGAGTGGATTCGGATCGTTGGCTATCGGGATGTGCCCGGCAAGCCGGCGATGTTTGCTACCACCAAGGTGTTCCTCGACCACTTCAACCTGAAAAACCTCGACGATTTGCCGCCGTTGGCCGAACTGCGGGAGATGGAACCGGACCCGGTCCTGGACTTCGACGACGCACCGGTGCCGGCAAGTTTGCAGGAACTGGCAGACGCCAGCGCCGAGCCGGAAGAGCCGAAGGACGAAACCAGTTTCCATACGCTGTTGCTGGAACTGGACGATATGGAGCAAGGCATCAAGACCGACTTCGACGATTTGCTGCGTGATGGCGCGGTGGGTGAGGGTGAGCAGGAGCCTGCGCTGCAACTGAACGTTGAGGTTGAGCCGCCAGTCGAAGTTGAAGATGAGCCCGAGCCTGAACCCGAGGAGGACATCCTTGGCGTCGCCGAAGCCCGTACCAAACTCCTGGCCGCCGTCGCGGCGCTCAAACAACCGCCGCTGAGCGACGAAGAAGACGAAGCCCGCGCCCTGGCCGAAGCCATCGAAAACGAACGCCGCCAATTCGAAGACTGACACGCTGCCCTGTAGGAGCGAGCTTGCTCGCGAAGGTCGTGAACGATAACGCGGGGAATCAGATGCCCAACGGCGCCCTCAGGTTTTTCGCGAGCAAGCTCGCTCCTACATATGGGCACCACTGGTCGGCGCAATGCCGCGTGAGCCACTACTTATCGACTAGTCTCTGATGCGCAATGCGTGGCTTACGCGTATGATTCGCGACCCTTTGGCGATGCGTTCGCCAAAAGCCCAGCTTTTACTATCTTCAGGCCAAGCCTGAATCGACACACCGGGAGGTGCTTAAGATGAGTGACCAAGACCAGAAAGACAGCCAGGAAATCGGCCCCGCAGGTGAAAAACTGCAGAAAGTCCTCGCCCGTATCGGCGTAGGTTCGCGCCGCGACGTAGAAGCCTGGATCACCCAGAAGCGCATCAAGGTCAACGGCGTTGAAGCCACCCTTGGCCAGCGCGTCGACCTGCATGACGCCATCACCATTGATGGCAAGGTCATCAAGCGTGAAGAGGCCGCCGAATCGGTGCGTCGCGTCATCATGTACAACAAGCCTGATGGCGAAATCTGCACCCGTGACGACCCGGAAGGCCGTCCAACCGTATTCGACAAGATGCCGCGCCCTAAAGAAGGCCGCTGGATCAACATCGGTCGTCTCGACATCAACACCACCGGCTTGCTGATGTTCACCACCGACGGTGAACTGGCCAACCGCCTGATGCACCCTTCCTACGAGATGGACCGTGAATACGCCGTCCGTGTGCGTGGCGAAGTCGATGACGAAATGATCGAGCGCCTGAAAGCCGGCGTCGTGCTGGAAGACGGCCCGGCCAAGTTCACCGACATCAAGCAGGCTCCAGGCGGCGAAGGCTTCAACCATTGGTACCACTGCGTAGTGATGGAAGGCCGTAACCGTGAAGTACGTCGCTTGTGGGAATCCCAGGGCCTGGTGGTCAGCCGCCTGAAGCGCGTGCGTTTCGGCCCGGTGTTCCTCAACTCCGACCTGCCGATGGGCCGCTGGCGCGAAATGAGCCAGTTCGAAGTCGACATCCTGAGTGCCGAAGTTGGCCTGACGCCGGTGGCCATGCCGCAGATGAACGCCAAGAGCAAAGACAAGCTCGAGCGTATGCAGCGTAAATCGTCGCGTCCTGTGGCACGTACCGACCGTGTTGCCCGCACCCTGCGCCCTGCGCTGGATGCACCGGCCACTGGCGGCCGTATCTCCCGCGAGCCGCACATCGAAGGCGAGCGTCGTCCTTCGGCCCCGGCCCGTCAGGATGGCGAACGTGCGCCGCGTGCACCGCGTCCAGCGGGTCGTGGTGGTGATGCCCCAACGGGCGGTCGCGGTAACCGTGGCGAGTCTGGCCGTGGTGCTCCGGCTGCGGGCCGTCCCGACGACAGCGCCAGCACCAAACGCCCAGCCAAGCCATCGCCGAAAAAGCGCCCGGGCTTGAAACTGGTCGATGACGCGCCATCGGGCAAGCGTCGTGGTGCACCGGCCGGTTCCGGCCAGCGTCCAGGTTTTGGTCGCAAGAAGCCGCAGTGATTCGTTAAGCGCTGCATAAAAACGCCAACCCTCGGGTTGGCGTTTTTTTTGGTCTGGATTTGGAACCTGCTCTATAAAGCAAAGCAGGTCCATTGTGGGAGCGGGCTTGCTCGCGAATGCGGTGGGTCAGTCACTGGATGTATCAACTGATACACCGCATTCGCGAGCAAGCCCGCTCCCACATTTGATCTCCATTGTTTTGGCGGACGTGTCAGAACATGAAAGCCCCATCGAACACGGGTTTATCGTCGAGGGCTAGCACGCCACTGGCGAAGATCAGGTCCAGATGATGGCTGCCTTTCTGCCCGCCACCCAAGCCCAGGTGCAGCCCGCAATGGCGCTCTTCAAAGCCGGCATTGCGCGCATACAAATCCTTCACGCCTTCATTGGTGCCAATGCCCAGTTCCTCCACCCGACGGTTGGACGGGTTGGCATTCAGGTATTTGTTGAAGTCATCCGCCAGCCCCGGCACTTCACTGGCCACGGTGCAGATGGTCGAGTTCTCGATCCACAGTTCCAGCGGTGATTGCAGCACGCCGTATTTGCGCGCAAAGGGAATGGTGCTGAGGAAGGTGCCTACAAACCGCACCTGGCCATTGATGGCTTCGCTATGGGTCGCGATCTCGCCGGGCGCCAGGTCGTGGTTGCCGACGCCGTTGATATTGGTCCACTTCTTGATGCTGCTCATGGGCGCTTCAAGGCGCGAGCCATGCTGGTCGGTGAAACTCAACATGCTGGCCTGGGACATGCGCCGGATCAACGTGGCGTTAAGGTCGGCAATCCGCTGTGGGGCGACGCTGAAGGTGTCGTAGAAATAGTCGCCGTAGTCCTTGAGCAGCAGGGATTTTTTCCAGTGCTCGGCCATCACGCCTTGCAGCGCGCGGATAAAGTCCGGGCCCTCGGCACGTGGGTTGGGCAAGGTCGAAGAATCGTAGAGAAACATGTACAGGTCGCAGTCTTCGATGGCCTTGGCCAGCGCTTCGCTGGGGGCCTGGTCCAGGCGTTGTACCTGGAAGTCGAAACGGGCGGCGCTGCCTTGGGTGATCGATTGCGCGATGGCGTCGTAGCGTTCGGTATGGCCGAGCAGAATGGTGGGGCGGTGCAGGCCGGTGAGGGCCGGGTGATGGGCGAGGTAATAGAGAAAATGTTCGACGGCGCGGGCCTTGTCCATGACGTCCTTCCTTCAAAGCCTTCGGTAGGAGCAGTGGCAGGTGCGGCGTCCCGCACCTGCCGGGGTGCCTGATCAGATTAGAAAGGCCACATCGCGGTGCCGAACGGCACAACGGCATCGGCTTGCATCATTTCAACGGCGGCCTCGTGGGTCGGCGCTTCAAACCAATCGTCGAGTTGCAGTTCGGTTTCCAGGTCGTTTTCCAGTGCTTGCATGGTGAATCTCCTAGATGACTGTGTTTGAGAACGAGCTTGCCAGCGGGCTGCGCTGGGCAAGTGGATGAACCTAGAAGAGTGTGTTTGGGAATGCAAAATTTTTATTGACACGGTTTCATTTGGATTTTTTATTCTGTTTTGATGGCGATTTGGTTTATGTCGACGAAACAGTCAGTTGGTTGCGTCTTCCTGTCGGAAAGGTCTCACCGTCAATTTCTCGATATCTGAAAGAATTTTCCCAATGTCCCTGCTCTCCGCCGCATCGCATCCTGTCGGCCCAGACAGGTTTGGCGGTGTACAATGCGCCGCGTTTTACTGTGATCCCACTATTCAGGGCTATCCGCCCCGTGCACTCCGCCTGGCCACAAGCCAGCCGGCTTCGATTTCGTCACAGATCAAACCTTGCGTGAGACCCTTTCCATGAGTGAAGCCAACTCGCATTCAGGCGAGCTGAAGCGCGGCCTGAAAAATCGTCATATTCAACTTATCGCCCTCGGTGGCGCGATTGGCACCGGGTTGTTCCTGGGTTCGGCTGGCGTGCTGAAATCCGCCGGGCCGTCGATGATCCTCGGTTATGCCATCTGCGGTTTTATCGCCTTCATGATCATGCGCCAGCTGGGCGAGATGATCGTCGAAGAGCCGGTAGCCGGTTCCTTCAGCCACTTTGCCCACAAATACTGGGGCGGTTTCGCCGGTTTTCTGTCGGGCTGGAACTGCTGGATCCTGTACATCCTGGTGGGCATGTCGGAGCTGACGGCCGTCGGCAAGTACGTGCATTACTGGTGGCCCGAGATCCCGACCTGGGTGTCGGCGGCGGCGTTTTTTGTGCTGATCAATGTGATCAACCTGTCCAACGTCAAAGTTTTCGGCGAGGCCGAGTTCTGGTTTGCGATCATCAAGGTGGTTGCCATTGTTGGCATGATCGCCCTGGGCAGTTATCTGCTGGTGAGCGGCACCGGCGGGCCGCAGGCTTCGGTGACCAACCTGTGGGAGCACGGTGGGTTCTTTCCCCATGGTGTGGGTGGTTTGGTGATGGCCATGGCGATCATCATGTTCTCGTTTGGTGGTCTGGAGATGCTCGGGTTTACCGCGGCTGAGGCGGACCAGCCGCGCACGGTGATTCCGAAGGCGATCAATCAGGTGATCTACCGGATTCTGATTTTCTACATCGGTGCGTTGGTGGTGCTGTTGTCGTTGACGCCTTGGGACAGTTTGCTGGAGACCCTGAACGCTTCGGGTGACGCTTATAGCGGCAGTCCGTTTGTGCAGGTGTTTTCGATGTTGGGCAGTAATACGGCGGCGCACATTCTCAACTTTGTGGTGTTGACGGCGGCGTTGTCGGTTTACAACAGCGGCACTTACTGCAATAGCCGGATGTTGTTGGGGATGGCCGAGCAGGGTGACGCGCCTCGCGCATTGGCGAAGATCGACAAGCGTGGGGTGCCGGTGCGGTCGATCCTCGCTTCGGCGGCGATTACGTTGGTGGCGGTGTTGATGAATTATCTGATTCCGCAGCATGCGCTGGAGTTGCTGATGTCGCTGGTGGTGGCGACCCTGGTGATTAACTGGGCGATGATCAGTTTTTCGCATTTCAAGTTTAGGCAGCATATGGATCGGACGGGGCAGGTGCCGTTGTTCAAGGCGCTTTGGTATCCGTATGGGAATTATGTTTGCCTGGCGTTTGTGGTGTTTATTCTTGGGGTGATGCTGCTGATTCCGGGGATTCAGGTGTCGGTGTATGCGATTCCGGTTTGGGTGGTGTTTATGTGGGTTTGCTACGGGATCAAGAACAGGCGTAAGGCTCGGGAGGGGGTGGCCTTGGACCGGGGGTGATCTTGAGTACATATCCGTTGCTGCGGTAACGGCTACTTA
>NZ_JAXCIS010000181.1:0-16235 GCF_034044025.1 Pseudomonas sp. SED1 | reverse complement strand
ATGGGGACGTTGCAGGAATTGAGTCCGTCATTAAGGAGTGCCCATGCCCACTGAAGTTCGTCTCGCCCAAACCACCGATGCCGAGGGCATCAGCCAGGTCATTCTGGCGGCTCTGCATGACAGCAATGCCCGGGATTATCCGGCTGATGTGATTGCGCGGGTGGCGAGCAACTTTACTCCCGAGTCTGTCGTGGCATTGCTCGCGCGTCGAACAGTGTTGGTAGCCATTCAGGACGACGTGATCGTTGCCACTGCCGCCCTCGATGCCAACGTGGTGCGCTCGGTGTTCGTCAATCCGGCGCTGCAAGGGCAGGGCATCGGGCGTTTGCTGATGATTGAAATCGAGCTGCGGGCACGGGAGGCCGGGGTGACGACGCTGAATGTGCCGTCTTCGCTGACGGCCGAGCCGTTTTATACCAAGCTGGGGTTTCATACGGTGCGCGATGTTTACCATGGTAATGAACGCACGCTGGTGATGGAGAAGTCGCTGTCATCGCGCCATCCCATTGGCGCCTATCGCGACCGGCCGCATCGGGCGCAGGTGGTAGCGCTGTGGCAGGCGGCGTTTGGTTATGACGCTGCGCACAACCTGCCGGGCTTGGCGATCGACAAGAAGCTGGCGGTCAACGATGGGTTGTTCTTTGTGGCTACCGACAAGAAAGCGGTGATCGGCACCATTCTCGCCGGCTACGACGGGCATCGTGGCTGGCTGTATTCGGTGGCGGTGCATAACGATTATCGCCGTCAGGGCCTGGGCGCTTCGCTGGTGCGGCATGCGGAACAGGCGTTGACTGCGTTGGGCTGCATGAAGATCAACCTGCAGATCACCAGCGGCAATGATGCGGTGATGGGGTTTTATGAGGCGTTGGGTTATGGCGCCGAGCCGCGGATCAGCATGGGCAAGAAGATCCTGGAAAACATCCCGACGGATAAAGCCTGAACTTCGGTTTTCCAAACACTGAAATCAAATGTGGGAGCGGGCTTGCTCGCGAAAGCGGAGTGTCAGTCAATAAATCTGTCGACTGACACTCCGCTTTCGCGAGCAAGCCCGCTCCCACATTTTGGTTTTGCAGTGTTGCTTAGACCTTGACGATCCAGCCCTCAGGCGCTTCGACGTCGCCGGACTGCACGCCAGTCAGCTCTTTGTAGAGCTTCTGGGTGACCGGGCCGACTTCTTTTTCGCTGTAGAACACGTGCAGTTTGTCTTTGTACTCGATGCCGCCGATCGGGGTGATCACGGCGGCGGTGCCGCAGGCGCCGGCTTCCTTGAAGTCCGACAGCTTGTCGATCAGCACGTCGCCTTCAACCACTTCCAGGCCCAGGCGGGATTTGGCCAGTTCGATCAGCGACAGGCGGGTGATGCCTGGCAACACCGACGGCGACTTCGGGGTGACGAACTTGTTGTCGTGGGTGATCCCGAAGAAGTTGGCCGAGCCGACTTCTTCGATTTTCGAGTGGGTGGCCGGGTCGAGGTAGATGCAGTCGGCGAAGTTGGCTTTTTTCGCCAGGGAACCGGGCATCAGGCTGGCGGCGTAGTTGCCACCGACCTTGGCCGCGCCGGTGCCGTTCGGCGCGGCACGGTCGTAACCGGAGATCAGGAAGTTGTGCGGGGTCAGGCCGCCCTTGAAGTAGGCGCCCACCGGGATGCAGAAGATCGAGAAGATGAATTCCGGTGCGGTGCGCACGCCGATGTTGTCACCGGTGCCGATCACGAACGGGCGCAGGTACAGCGCGCCGCCGGTGCCGTATGGCGGGATGAACCGCTCGTTGGCGCGGACCACTTCCTTGCAGGCTTCGATGAAGGCGTCGGTCGGCACTTGTGGCATCAGCAGGCGACCACAACTGCGCTGCATGCGCGCGGCGTTCTGGTCGGGACGGAACAGGTTGATCGAACCGTCCTTGCAGCGGTAGGCCTTGAGGCCTTCAAAGCATTGCTGGCCGTAGTGCAGGGCGGTGGAGCCCTCGCTGATGTGCAGCACGTTGTCGTCGGTCAGGGTGCCTTCTTGCCAGGCGCCGTCCTTCCAGGTCTGGAGGAAACGCTTGTCGGTCTTGATGTAGTCAAAACCCAGCTTGTCCCAATTGATGCTTTCGTTACCCATGACACCCTCTATCTTTTGTCAACCGCCTGGTCGAAGGCAGGCTTATGGTTTATTTCTGGATGGGCGCAACAATACTTCATTCCCCGGTGCGTTCGCACCCCCTGTAGGAGCGAGCTTGCTCGCGAAGGTCGTGAACGATGACGCTGGAAACCTGGTGCCCAGCGGTGTTCTCCGGTTTTTTCGCGAGCAAGCTCGCTCCTACAGTTGGGAGTTGGGTGTGATTGCCCGTTACATGTGCAATGCGTGGCCCAGGGCCCGCAGCGCCGCTTCCTGTACCGCTTCGCCGAGGGTTGGGTGGGCGTGGATGGTGCCCGCCACGTCTTCCAGGCGTGATCCCATTTCCAGGCTCAGGCCGAAGGCGGTGGACAATTCCGAGACACCCACGCCCACCGCCTGCCAACCGACGATCAGGTGATTGTCGCGGCGCGCCACTACCCGCACGAAGCCGGTTTTCGACTCGAGGGTCATCGCCCGGCCATTGGCGGCGAACGGGAAGCTCGAGACGATGCAGTCCAGCCCTGCGGCCTTGGCTTCGTCCGGGGTCTTGCCGACTACCACCAGTTCCGGGTCGGTGAAGCACACCGCCGGGATTGCGGCCGGGTTGAATTCGCGGGATTTACCGCTGATCAGTTCGGCGACCATTTCGCCCTGGGCCATGGCGCGGTGGGCGAGCATCGGCTCACCGCTGAGGTCGCCGATGGCCCACACGTTGCGCATGCTGGTCTGGCAACGGCTGTCGATCTTGATCGCCGAGCCGTTCATGTCCAGGTTCAAGGCTTCAAGGTTCCAGCCCTGGGTGTTGGGTTTGCGACCAACGGCAACCAGCACCTGGTCGGTTTCCAGCGACAGCGTCTCGCCGCTGGGGTCGCGCACTTGCAGGGTGTTGTTTTCAAAGCCGGTGACGCTGTGTTTCAGGAACACCTTCATCCCCAACTGCTTCAGGGATTCGGCCACCGGCTGGGTCAGTTCGGCGTCGTAGGCCGGCAGGATCCGGTCTTGCGCCTCAACCACGCTGACGTCTGCACCGAGCTTGCGATAGGCAATCCCCAGCTCCAGGCCGATATAGCCACCGCCCACCACGATCAAGCGTTTAGGGATGCGTTTCGGCGCCAGAGCTTCGGTGGACGAGATGATCGGCCCGCCAATCGGCAGCATTGGCAGGTTGACACTTTTCGAACCGGTGGCCAGCAGCAGGTGTTCACACTGAATGCGCTGGTCGCCGACGTCGACGGTCTTGCCATCCACGACTTTGGCCCAGCCATGAATGACCTGGACCTTGTGCTTTTTCAGCAGCGCGGCAACGCCGGTGGTCAAGCGGTCAACGATGCCGTCTTTCCATTCAACGCTTTTGCCGATGTCCAGGGTCGGCACATCGACTTCGATGCCCAGCGGTGAGCCCTGGCTGTGGTGCACGGTTTGCTGGAACTGTTCGGCGACATGGATCAGCGCCTTCGATGGAATGCAGCCAATGTTCAGGCAGGTGCCGCCCAACGATTGGCCTTCCACCAGAATGGTCGGGATGCCCAGTTGGCCGGCGCGAATCGCTGCGACGTAACCGCCAGGCCCGCCGCCGATAATCAGCAGCGTGGTGTGCAATGTTTGAGACATGGGTTACTCCAGGAACAGGCTGGCGGGTTGTTCGAGCAGGCCACGGATGGCCTGGATGAATTGCGCCGCGTCCATGCCATCGACCACCCGGTGATCGAAGGAACTGGAGAGGTTCATCATCTTGCGGATTACAATCTGGCCCTTGATCACCATCGGCCGCTCGACAATCCGGTTGACTCCGACGATGGCCACTTCCGGCAGGTTCAGCACGGGTGTGCTGACGATCCCGCCCAATGCGCCCAGGCTGGTCAGGGTAATGCTCGAACCCGACAGCTCATCGCGACTGGCCTTGCCATTGCGCGCAGCATTTGCCAGACGATTGATTTCTTCCGCCGTGCCCCACAAGTTGCGGGCTTCGGCGTGACGCACCACCGGCACCATCAGGCCGACATCGCTCTGGGTGGCGACGCCCACATGCACCGCGCCGAGGCGGGTGATGACCTGGGCTTCGTCGTCGTAACGCGCGTTGATTTGCGGGTAGTCGCGCAGTGCGACGACCATGGCCCGCACCAGGAACGGCAGCAGGGTCAGCTTGCCGCGGGTGGCGCCGTGTTTCTCGTTGAGATGCACGCGCAACTCGTCGAGGGCCGTGACGTCGATCTCTTCCACGTAGCTGAAATGCGCGGCACGCCGGGTGGCGTCCTGCATGCGCTGGGCGATCTTGCGGCGCATGCCGATCACCGGGATTTGCTGCTCGTCGTTGCGTTCGGCGTAAGGGTTGGAGGCATTGGCATTTTGCGCCGGACCCTGGAGCAAGTAAGCGTCCAGATCTTCATGCAGAATCCGGCCGGCCGGGCCTGAGCCCTGGACCAGTCGTAGCTGGATGCCAGCATCCAGCGCATGTTTGCGCACGGCCGGGGAGGCCAGCGGGCGGTCATCGGCCTCGCGGGCCACGGGCGCTTGCGCAGCCGTCACCGCAGGCTTGGCTGCCGGCTTGGGTTCAACCACCGGCGCGGCCTTGGCTTCGACTTTCGGTGAAGGAGCAGGTGCAGGCGCGACCTCTTCAACCACCGCCGACAACGCCGACTCCCTGGTATTGCCTGCGCCTTCCACTTCAATGCTGATCAAGATACTGCCGACCGCCATGACTTCACCTGGCTCGCCGCCGAGGGAAATCACCTTGCCGTGCACCGGCGACGGAATGTCCACCATGGCCTTGTCGGTCATCACGTCCGCCAGCACCTGGTCTTCTACCACCAGGTCGCCGACCTTGACGTGCCATACCGACAATTCAACTTCTGCGATGCCTTCGCCAATGTCCGGCATCTTGATAACGTGCGTGCCCATTCAGACCTCCATAACCCGATGCAAAGCCGCGCCCACTCGGGTCGGGCCAGGGAAATACGCCCACTCTTGCGCGTGCGGGTAGGGGGTGTCCCAACCGGTGACGCGCTCGATTGGCGCTTCCAGGTAGTGGAAGCAATGCTCCTGCACCAGCGCCACCAACTCGGCGCCGAACCCGCAGGTACGGGTGGCTTCGTGAACGATCACGCAGCGGCGGGTTTTCTTCACGGAATTGACGATGGTTTCCAGGTCCAGCGGCCACAGGCTGCGCAAGTCGATGACTTCAGCATCGATGCCGGTTTCTTCGGCGGCGACTTGCGACACATACACCGTGGTGCCGTAGGTGAGGATGGTCACGTCCTTGCCCGGGCGGGCGATGGCGGCCACGTCCAGCGGCACGGTGTAGTAACCGTCCGGTACTTGCGCTTGCGGATGCTTCGACCACGGGGTTACCGGGCGGTCGTGGTGGCCGTCGAACGGGCCGTTATACAGGCGCTTGGGTTCGAGGAAGATCACCGGGTCATCGTTTTCGATGGAAGCGATCAGCAAGCCCTTGGCGTCGTACGGGTTGGATGGCATCACCGTGCGCAGGCCGCAGACCTGGGTGAACACCGCTTCAATACTCTGGCTGTGGGTCTGGCCGCCGTAGATGCCGCCGCCGCAGGGCATGCGCATGGTCAGCGGTGCAGTGAACTGGCCGGCCGAGCGATAACGCAGGCGGGCCGCTTCGGAAATGATCTGGTCGGTGGCGGGGTACACGTAGTCGGCGAACTGAATCTCGGCCACCGGCCGCAGGCCATAGGCGCCCATGCCGACGGCCACGCCGACGATCCCGCTTTCGGAGATCGGCGCGTCAAACACCCGCGAGGTGCCGTACTTGTTCTGCAAGCCTTCGGTGCAACGGAACACGCCGCCGAAGTAACCGACGTCCTGGCCGAACACCACCACATTGTCGTCGCGCTCAAGCATCACATCCATGGCCGAGCGCAAGGCCTGGATCATGGTCATGGTCGTGGTGGTCATGGCGGTTTCCAGCTCGATATTGTTGTTGTGATCGTTCATGTCAGACCCCCAACTCTTGACGCTGGCGCTTCAAGTGCTCAGGCATCTCTTTATAGACGTCTTCGAACATGGTCGCGGCGCTTGGAATCTGGCCACCGGCCAGGGTGCCGTACTGTTCGGCTTCTTTCTGGGCCTTGATCACTTCGGCTTCAAGTTCGGCACTGACCGCCGCGTGTTCCTCTTCGGACCACTGGTTGATGCGGATCAGGTGCTGCTTGAGGCGAGCAATCGGGTCGCCCAGCGGGAAGTGGCTCCAGTCGTCGGCGGGACGGTATTTGGACGGGTCGTCTGAAGTGGAGTGCGGGCCGGCGCGATAGGTCACCCACTCGATCAGGGTTGGCCCCAGGTTGCGACGGGCGCGTTCGGCGGCCCAGGCGGAGGCGGCGTACACCGCGACAAAATCGTTGCCGTCCACCCGCAGGGAGGCGATGCCGCAACCTACGCCGCGTCCGGCAAAGGTCGTGGCTTCACCGCCGGCGATGGCCTGGAAGGTGGAGATCGCCCACTGGTTATTCACTACGTTAAGGATCACCGGCGCCCGGTACACGTGGGCGAAGGTGAGGGCGGTGTGGAAGTCGGACTCAGCGGTGGCGCCGTCGCCGATCCAGGCCGAGGCAATCTTGGTATCGCCCTTGATCGCCGAGGCCATGCCCCAGCCCACACCCTGTACGAATTGGGTGGCGAGGTTGCCGGAAATCGTGAAGAAGCCGAAGTCTTTTACCGAGTACATGATCGGCAACTGGCGGCCCTTGAGCGGGTCGCGCTCGTTGGACAGCAGTTGGCAGATCAGGTCTACCAGCGGCACTTCGCGGGCCATCAGGATGCTTTGCTGGCGGTAGGTGGGGAAGCACATGTCGTCGATGTTCAACGCCAGGGCCTGGGCGCTGCCGATGGCTTCTTCGCCGAGGCTTTGCATGTAGAACGACATCTTTTTCTGACGCTGGGCGACCACCATGCGGTTGTCGAAAATCCGCGTCTTGAGCATGGCGCGCATGCCCTTGCGCAGAATCTCGACCGGCACGCCTTCAGCCCACGGGCCGAGGGCCTGGCCCTGATCGTCGAGCACGCGAATCAGGCCTTTGGCCAGGTCGGCGGTGTCGGCGGGTTCTACGTCAATTGGGGGTTTGCGCACCGTGCCTGCGTCAGTCAGGCGCAGGTAGGTAAAGTCGGTCTTGCAGCCTGGGCGGCCCGAGGGTTCGGGGACGTGCAGGCGCAGTGGTTCATACTGCTGAGTCATGGCTTTCTACGCTCTATCTTGTGAATTTCTTGTAGTGGGCGCGGTAGCTGACAGTCCGTCTTCGGGTAGAAGAAATCTTGTCCTACAACAATCATAGGCTCGGGGCAGGAGAATATTTATCTCTGTTTCATTGCGTTGGAGATCATTTGGGGATAAAAAAACTGCATAAACATAATAAACAGGTGGTTTTGTCTCATGCGCAAACTGGACCGTATCGATATCGGCATTCTGAACGCCCTTCAGGAGAACGCCCGCATCACCAACGCCGACCTGGCCCGCTCGGTCAACCTGTCGCCCACACCGTGTTTCAACCGGGTCAAGGCGATGGAAGAACTGGGGCTGATTCGCGACCAGGTGACACTGCTGGACGCCGACCTGCTGGGGCTGCACGTCAATGTGTTCATCCACGTCAGCCTGGAAAAACAGAACGAACTGGCGTTGCAGCAATTTGAAGGGGCGATTTCGGATCGGCCCGAAGTGATGGAGTGCTACCTGATGGCCGGCGATCCCGACTATTTGATTCGGGTGCTGGTGCCGACCATCCAGTCTTTGGAGCGCTTCATGATGGACTTTTTGACCAAAGTCCCGGGCGTCGCCAACATCCGCTCCAGTTTTGCCCTCAAGCAAGTGCGCTACAAAACCGCACTGCCGCTACCGGCGAATGGCATCAACCTCGGTTAATGAGCGACACAAAACAAATGTGGGAGCGGGCTTGCTCGCGAATGCGGTGTACCAGTCTATATCTTCGGTGACTGACACTCCGCATTCGCGAGCAAGCCCGCTCCCACACTTGTAATGCATTTCACAGTTGGTTGAGCGGAATCTTCAGATACACCACCCCATTTCCTTCCGCCGGCGGCATCACCCCGGCCCGCACATTCACCTGAATCGCCGGCAGCAACAATGTAGGCATGCCCAACCCGGCATCCCGAGTGGTGCGCATCTCGACAAACGCCGCCTCATCCACCCCATCATGCACATGAATATTCCCCGCCCGTTGCTCAGCCACCGTGGTCAGACACTTGGCGGCGCGCCCTTCGGGCGGATAGTCATGGCAGACATACAGGCGGGTCTGCGGCGGGAACGCCAACAACTTGCGCATCGACGCAAAGAGCTGGCGCGCATCGCCGCCAGGGAAATCGCAGCGCGCCGTCCCCACATCCGGCATGAACAGCGTGTCGCCCACCAGAATCAACTGGTCATCAATCAGGTAAGCCATATCCGCCGGCGTATGCCCCGGTACATGTAGCGCCTGGGCCTTCAGATTACCGATGTGAAACACCTCATCCGGCGCAAACAGGTGGTCGAACTGCGACCCATCTACCCGAAACTCCGGCTCCAGGTTGAACAGGTTCTTAAACACCCCCTGCACCTTGCTGATGGACTCCCCAATCGCGATCTTGCCCCCCAGCTGCCGACGCAGATACGGTGCCGCCGACAAGTGATCCGCATGGGCATGGGTTTCCAGCAACCACTGCACCTGCAAGCCATGCTCGCGCACAAACGCGATCACCTTGTCCGCCTGGCCGGTACCGGTGCGTCCGGAGGCCGGGTCGTAGTTGAGCACCGAATCAACGATGGCGCATTGGCCACCGTCCGTTTCATAGACGACGTAGGTGTAGGTCGACGACGCCTCGTCCAGAAAGGATTGAATCAACGCTGACATGACGGGTTTCCCAGATAGCTAATGGCGACTTACATTCAGTTAGGTTTCCACATAACCTTGTGAGCTTAAGTGAATTAAAGGACCCGAGGCAAAGGATGGCATCGTGGTGGCAAACAGCTAGGGCGTGATGCCATACGGCAACGACCCTTGCGTGCATTAACTAAAAAAGGCCATAGACCATGAACGACCAACACTGGGGACCTACCATCAGTGGCGATATCGTTGTCATCGGTGGCGGCTCGGCGGGCATCGGCCTGTTGGCCAGCCTGCTCAAGCGCGACCCGCACCTGAACATCATCCTGATCGAACCCAGCGACCACCACTACTACCAACCGGCCTGGACCTTGGTGGGCGGCGGCGCCTATGACGTTACCAAGACCGTGCGCCCCATGGCCGACGTGCTGCCCAACGGCGTCACCTGGATCCAGGCGGCGGTCAGCGAATTACTGCCCGACGAGCAAACCTTGGTGCTCGACAGCGACCAGCGCGTCAGCTGGAAAAACCTGATTGTCTGCCCGGGCCTGCGCCTGGCCTGGGAAAAAATCGAAGGCTTGCCAGAGACCCTTGGCCAGCATGGCGTAACGTCCAACTACAGCTACGAACACGCCGCCTACACCTGGCAACTGGTGCAGCAACTCAAGCATGGCACGGCGCTGTTCACCCAGCCGGCCATGCCGATCAAATGCGCCGGCGCCCCGCAAAAAGCCATGTACCTGTCGTGCGATCACTGGCTCAGGCAGGGTGACCTGAAAAACATCAAGGTCGAATTCAACCTGGCCGGCGCTGCCTTGTTTGGTGTACCGACCTTCGTGCCGCCGCTGATGAAGTACGTTGAAAAGTACTCGGCGCAACTGGCGTTCAACTCCAACCTGGTCAAGGTCGACGGCCCGGCGCGCAAGGCCTGGTTCGAGATCAAGGACGCCGAAGGCAATGTGCGCGTCGAAGAGAAAACCTTCGACCTGCTGCACGTCGTCCCGCCGCAAGTTTCTCCGGACTTCATCCGCCAAAGCCCCCTGGCCGATGCCGCCGGCTGGTGCGAAGTGAACCCCCAGAGCCTTCAACACCTGCGCTACCCGCATATCTTCGGCCTGGGCGATGTGTGCTCCACCACCAACGCCAAGACCGCCGCGGCGGTGCGCAAGCAAATCGTGGTGGTGGCGGAAAACCTGCTGGCCCTGCGCAAACAGGCACCGATGCCGCTCAAGTACGACGGCTACGGTTCCTGCCCGCTGACGGTGGAGAAGGGCAAGGTGGTGCTGGCCGAGTTCGGCTATGGCGGCAAGCTGCTGCCGACCTTTCCCCTCGACCCGACCGTGGCGCGGCGTTCGGCATGGTTCCTCAAGGCGAGTTTCCTGCCGTGGTTCTACTGGAACGGCATGCTCAAGGGCCGCGAGTGGTTGACCCGTCTGGCCAAGGTGGATTGAGGCAACCCTATGCTGCTGGCAAGTTTTTTTGGCGTGTTGATGGGGTTGGTCATGGGCTTGACCGGTGCCGGAGGCGGCATCCTAGGCGTCCCGGCGCTGGTGTTGGGGCTGGGTTTGACCATGACCCAGGCCGCGCCCGTGTCGTTGTTCGCGGTGGGTGCCGCCGCCGCCGTGGGGGCTATCGATGGCTTGCGCCATGGCCTGGTGCGTTACCGCGCGGCGATGCTGATTGCGCTGCTCGGCGCGCTGTTTTCGCCGCTTGGGGTGTTCTTCGCCCATCAGATGCCGGAGAAGGTCCTGATGGGCCTGTTCAGCGCGCTGATGGTGCTGGTGGCCTGGCGCATGCTGCAACGCGAGAAGCTTGAAGCCGGGCCGAGCGACCACGGCACCGCGTCGTGGGGCCAGAAGAATTGCATGCTCGATCAACAGACCGGACGCTTTTCCTGGACCGCCAAATGCACCGCCACCCTGGCGGCCCTCGGCGCGGTGACCGGTGCGGTCTCGGGCTTGCTCGGTGTGGGCGGTGGCTTTCTGATCGTGCCGGCGTTCAAGCAACTGACCGATGTGCAGATGCGCGGCATCGTTGCCACCTCGCTGATGGTGATCAGCCTGATCTCGTTGATCGGCGTGGTCGGCGCGTTTCATGCCGGGGTCAGGATCGAGCCGATGGGCTGGGTGTTTATCGGGTCGAGCATTGTCGGCATGTTGGCGGGGCGGCGCCTGTGCTCGGTGATCAAGGCGCGCACCTTGCAGGTGGGTTTTGCCACCCTGTGTGTGCTGGTGGCGGCGGGCATGCTGTTTCGGGCCCTTATGCAGGTGCCTTGAAATGCACGGGTATCAGCGCCGCAGGTAGGCACCGAAGTCGATGTCCCCGGCGCTGAGAATCGCCTGCACCCGATTGTGCACGTTCAACTTGCGCAGGATCGCCGAGACATGGGCCTTCACCGTGGTCTCGGCAATCTCCAGGCTATAGGCAATTTGCTTGTTCGAGTCGCCTTTGGTCATCCGCTCCAGCACCAGCAATTGCTTGCGGGTCAGGGCCTGCAGCAGTTCCGGCGCAAGCCCCAGGCAATCATTCATGCGCCGTTGCCCGCCGATTTTCTGGCTGCGAATAATCTCCGGCGGCAAATACACATTGCCGTTGAGAATCTGTTGGATCGCCTCGGTCATCTGCAGCCTGGGCGAGGACTTGGTGATAAACCCCACCGCGCCATAGGTGATGGCTTGCAGCACGACCTGCTTGTCCTGCTCGGCAGACACGATCACCACCGGAATCGTCGGCGACTCGTTGCGCAGGTTGATCAGTCCATTGAGGCCGTGCATGCCGGGCATGTTCAGGTCCAGCAGGATCAGATCCAGGTCATCGTGCTCCTGGCTCAGGGCCAGGGCGCTGTCCAGGTCGCCGGTTTCCATCACTTCGCTGCCGGGGAACCCGTCGCTGATGACGTTGTGGATCGCTTCGCGAAACAGTGGGTGATCGTCGGCAATCAGAATTTTGTACATGGCCGTTCACCTTATTATTTTTGCTTATTTAAGCAGGTCCCATCCATAGGGGCATGCGCCCATTACATGCCAGTCTCGATGCCTTGGGAATGCGACGATAGAGAGGGGAATCAGTACCAAAGTAGTAGATCGTGCCGTGCGTCGCGATTTCAGCGCTACCCATTGGTCTGATTGCATTCAGTGCCGGATGGGTTAGTGTGGGGCGCATCTTCCAGAATAATAAAAACAGGCTTACCAATGAGCCCGAACCTGAGTCTGCTGCGTAAATTCGTTTCCCCTGAAATCATCTTTGGCGCTGGCTGCCGGCACAACGTAGGCAACTACGCCAAGACCTTTGGCGCGCGCAAGGTGCTGGTGGTGAGCGATCCCGGCGTGGTGGCTGTCGGCTGGGTGGCCGATGTCGAGGCCAGCCTGCAAGCCATCGGCATCGACTACTGCCTGTACACCGCCGTCTCGCCCAACCCCCGGGTTGAAGAGGTGATGCTCGGCGCCGAGGTCTACCGTGAAAACCATTGCGATGTGATCGTCGCCGTCGGTGGCGGCAGCCCGATGGACTGCGGCAAGGCCATCGGCATCGTGGTCGCCCATGGCTGCAGCATCCTCGAGTTCGAAGGCGTCGACACCATCCGCGTGCCGAGCCCGCCGCTGATCCTGATCCCGACCACCGCTGGCTCCTCCGCGGATGTCTCGCAGTTCGTGATCATTTCCAACCAGCAGGAGCGCATGAAGTTCTCCATCGTCAGCAAGGCGGTGGTGCCCGATGTATCGCTGATCGACCCGGAAACCACGGCGAGCATGGACCCGTTTCTCTCGGCCTGCACCGGCATCGATGCGCTGGTGCATGCCATCGAGGCCTTCGTGTCCACTGGCCACGGCCCGCTGACGGATCCCCACGCGCTGGAAGCCATGCGTCTGATCAATGGCAATCTGGTACAGATGATCGCCAACCCCAGCGACATCGCCCTGCGGGAGAAAATCATGCTGGGCAGCATGCAGGCCGGGCTGGCGTTTTCCAATGCGATCCTCGGCGCGGTGCATGCCATGTCCCACAGCCTTGGCGGCTTTCTCGACCTGCCGCATGGCCTGTGCAACGCGGTGTTGGTGGAACATGTGGTGGCGTTCAACTACAGCGCGGCACCGGAGCGCTTCAAGGTGATTGCCGAGACCTTCGGCATTGATTGCCGGGGCCTCAACCACCGGCAAATCTGCGGCCGGCTGGTGGACCATCTGATCGCCTTGAAGCACGCGATCGGCTTCCATGAAACCCTCGGCCTGCATGGGATTCGAGTGGCGGACATTCCATTTCTGTCGCAGCACGCCATGCACGACCCGTGCATCCTCACCAACCCGCGCGAATCCAGCCAGCGTGACGTCGAGGTCGTCTATGGCGAAGCTCTCTGACGATCAGCAACGGGCACTCGCGGGGCTGCTGGGGCTGGGCAACCAATCGGCGCGCAAGAGCCATTACCCCGAACTGACCGCGCGCCTCGATGAGCTGGAGGCCGAGCGCAAACGCTACATCCGCCTCAACGACGAATTGGAACAGCGGGTCGCGGCGCGTACCGACGAGTTGCTGGAAGCCAACCGCAACCTGCAACAGCAAATCGCCCAGCGCGAGAAGATCGAGCAGGACCTGCGCGATGCCCGGGATGCCGCACAGGCCGCCAACCGCAGCAAGGACAAATACCTGGCCGCCGCCAGTCATGACCTGCTGCAACCCCTCAACGCCGCGCGCTTGCTGATCTCCACCCTGCGCGAGCGCAACTTGCCCAGCGTCGAACACGTGTTGGTGGAGCGCACCCACCAGGCCTTGGAAGGCGCCGAGGATTTGCTCACCGACTTGCTGGATATTTCGCGACTCGATCAAGCGGCGGTCAAGCCGGACATTGCCCTGTACCGTCTCGACGAACTGTTCGCACCGCTGGTCTCGGAATTCCAGTCGGTGGCCGCGGCGTCCGGGCTGAACCTGCGGGCGCGTACAGGCCATTACGCAATCAACACCGATCTGCGGCTGGTGACGCGGATCCTGCGCAACTTCCTCAGCAACGCCTGCCGCTACACCAGCGCGGGCTGCATCCTGCTGGGCGCCCGCCGCCGGGGTGAGCGGTTGCGCCTGGAGGTGTGGGACACCGGGCGCGGAATTGCGGCGGACCGTCTGCACTCCATCTTCCTGGAGTTCAATCAACTGGACGTGGGTCGCGCCGCCGACCGCAAGGGCGTGGGACTGGGGTTGGCGATTGTCGAGCGCATCGCCGAGGTCCTCGGTTATCCGGTGGCGGTGCGTTCGTGGCCGGGGCGCGGTTCGATGTTCAGCATCGAAGTTCCCATCAGCGAGGACATGCCGCTGCCCATCAGCGTGGTGGCCGCGCAACCGAGCACCGGCAACCCGCTGCCGGGCCGCCGCCTGCTGGTGCTGGATAACGAAGTCAGCATCCTCGACAGCATGAGCGCGCTGCTTGGGCAGTGGGGCTGCGAGGTGGTCACTGCTACCGATCAGGCCGGCGCACTGGTTGCGTTGCAGGGCAGGGCACCGGAGCTGATTCTCGCGGACTATCACCTGGACCATGGCGTGGTGGGCTGTGAGGTAGTGCGCCAGTTGCGCGAGCATTTTGGCCACAGGATTCCGGCAGTGATTATCACCGCCGACCGCACCGACCAATGCCGCCGTGCATTGCAGCGGCTGGACGTGCCATTGCTGAACAAACCGGTCAAGCCCGGCAAGTTGCGGGCGGTGTTGACCCAGTTATTGGCCTAGCCACTTGATACCCGTCAACACCGGGCGTGACGCTTTGCCTCATGCTGCGGGCCTGATTTAAAGGCCGACGGAGAACCCCATGAGTGCCCCCGCAACAACTGCTGCTTCATTCAAGTTGCCCCTGGGCCTGGTGGCCGGCGTACTGGTGATGGTCGGCGTGCTGCTGTTGCCGTTGCCGGCCGACTTGCCGGTGGCCGGGCACCGGATGCTGGCGATCCTCGCGTTTGCGGTGGTGGTGTGGATCACCGAAGCGGTCTCCTATGAGGCCAGCGCGATCATGATCACGTCGTTGATGGCGTTTTTGCTCGGCACCGCGCCGTCGCTGCAAGACCCCACGCACCTGATCGGCTCCAGCCCGGCGATCAGCATGGCGTTGACGGGGTTTTCCAACCCGGCATTGGCGTTGGTGGCGGGTGCGTTGTTTATCGCGGCAGCCATGACCCATACCGGACTGGACCGGCGCATTGCGTTGGTCACCCTGACCCGCGTGGGTACCAGCACCCGGGGGATTCTCGTCGGGGCAATTGCCGTGACCATCCTCCTCAGCCTGGTGGTGCCCAGCGCGACGGCGCGCAGCGCGTGTGTGGTGCCGATCATGATGGGGGTGATTGCGGCGTTCGGCGTGGACAAGCGCTCCAATATCGCAGCGGGGATCATGATCGTCGTGGCTCAGGGCACGAGCATCTGGAACGTCGGGATTCAGACGGCGGCGGCGCAGAACCTGCTGACGGTTGGCTTCATGGACAAGATGCTGGGGCAGCGGGTGTCGTGGATCGATTGGTTGATTGCCGGGGCGCCGTGGGCGGTGATCATGTCGGCGGTGTTGTTGTTTTTGGTGTTGAAGCTGCTGCCGCCGGAAAGTGACAGCATTCCCGGGGGCAAGGAGGCGGTGGCGCAGTCGCTGGTGGATATCGGGCCGATGACGGGGCCGCAGAAGCGGTTGCTGACGGTGTCGGTATTACTGCTGCTGGCGTGGGCGACCGAGGGACGACTGCACAGCTTTGATACGACTTCGACGACCTACGCCGGGTTGGTGTTTTTGCTGATGCCGGGGATTGGGGTGATGACCTGGAAGGATGTGCAGTCGCGGATTCCGTGGGGCACGGTGATTGTGTTTGGTGTGGGTATCAGCCTGGGTACGGCGTTGCTGACGACCCAGGCGGGGCAGTGGCTGGGGGCGCAGGTGGTGGCGCATACCGGGTTGGATCAGGTGGGGCCGCTGGGGGTGTTTGCGATCCTGGGGGCGTTTTTGATTGTGATTCATTTGGGGTTTGCCAGTGCCACGGCGTTGACCTCGGCGTTGTTGCCGATTTTGATTGCGGTGTTGCAGACGTTGCCCGGGGAGTTCAGTCGGCTGGGGATGACGATGTTGCTGGGGTTTGTGATGAGCTACGGGTTTATCCTGCCCATCAATGCTCCGCAGAATATGGTGTGTTTGGGGACCGGGACGTTTACGGCTCGGCAGTTTGCCAAGGTTGGGATTTTGGTGACGCTGGTGGGGTATGGGTTGATGTTGGTGTTTGCTGCTACGTATTGGAGTTGGTTGGGGTGGGTTTGAGGTGGGGGGCATATCCGTTATTTAGGTAACGGCCGCTTA